>CAJKKJ010000146.1 GCA_905200435.1 uncultured Bacillota bacterium
AATAAGTCAACATTTCTTTTTATTATATATTTCATAGATACATCCTAGTAATAATTATATATTTAAATTTTTGATATAACAAGAAAAAATACTTAGATTAGCCTAAGTATTATATTTGACCTAATAATAATTCTTTCATATTTCTTAAATATAATTCAAATATATTAGCTCTTTTCACATCATTTTTTACTGTTAAAGGTATTGTTCTTGTTTCTTTATCGTTTTCAATTAAAGTAATACTTCCTACTTTATCACCTTTTTTTATTGGTGCTTCTAAAGAATTAATGTCTATTTTATAAGTTACATTTTTTTTGTTTTGCATTTTTTTATTTAACACTTTTATATTTTCTAATGGTACAATATCCACTTTTCTTTGAGTAGATTTTGCTATATCTTTATTAGCAATTACACTCTCTTTAGAAAGTAAAGTTTCTAATTCATACTGAGCAAAGCCATAATCAATAAGACCTAATGTTTCTTTATTTCTTGTTTGAATACTTGGTTCATTCATTGTAACTGCAATAAGTCTCATACCATTTTTTACACCCGTTAAAGTAATACAATATCCTGCTCCACCGGTATAACCTGTTTTAAGACCATCAATATAATCATAAAATCTAACTAATTTATTTGTATATGAATATTGCTATAATAAAAGGGTATCACTTTCTAATGAAGTGATACCTTAAATTATTTAAAATTAGTCTTTTATTTTTCTAGTTAGTTCAATTGTTGATTTAGTGTATTTTAAAAGTTCGTTTTTATTTTTAAAACCACATGTTAGGGCAAAATATTCAATATAATTTGTTTCTTCATTTATTAATTTCATTTGAAGAGATTTGTTGATATTATATTTCTCTTTATCTGATACATCATTTCGTTTTAAATAATCTTTGATACTTACATTGTATACTGATTTTTTTGTTTTAAAATCATCATATAATTTTGATGTCATTATGCAATTATCAATTAATTTTTGGTTATTTTTAAATTCTATAGTTACTATTTTGTTTTCGTTACTGTTAGTAACACTTGCAATTCTGTCTATGTATTCTATCTTTCCTTTTACAACTTTACCAACATATACCTTTGATATGTTTTTTATTGTAATTAATATTCCAAATAGTAATATAATACATACTATATATATAACTGTAGTTTTATATTTCTTTTTTAACTTCATAATAAATCCCCCATCATTTATAATAGATACAACAATTAAATCTAGTGTTCATCTTTATTGATATATTTTTTTACAATATATATTAAAACTATTACGCCTGTTACTGCAAGTACAATTATAGCATAAGTGACAATGTTTCCTTTTGCATCATGTACATTATTATCATTATTGACATTATTATTGCTATTATTGTTTTTACCATTGTTATTATTTTTGTTGTCATTACTGTTATTATTGTTACCTTTATTGTTGTCTTTTGTGTTATCATTGTTGTTATCCTTTGTATTATCTTTTGCACTATCATTGTTGTTATGACTTTCATCATTGTTGTTATTATCATTATTATTGTCTTTGCTACTATTGTTGTTACCATTGTTATTATTATTATTATTACCATTTAGTGCTTCTAAAACAGAAAACTTCGTAATAACTTCACCACCATCGCTAAAAGTAATTTTTAGTGTGTGTGTACCAACAGATAAGGTATTAACATATTCTTTTTTTAATGTAATAATTGTACTGCCTTCTTTTACAGTATAATTTTTTGCATTTACAAGAACATTATCAACAAAAACGCTATTAAATAAACTATATTCAGCATTAACTTTAAATCTAGCACTATTATTTTTACGAACTGTGCCATCTCTTTCAATCATTGCATAAGAAATCTTTTCAACAATAACTTCTACCGTAGTGTCAGCTGTAATATTAGAAATTACTAATTTATTATTTTTAACATCATTAATTTTATCTATATTATTTACTAAAACTTTTTTCAATCTATAACCAGATTTTGCTATAATTGAAAATTCTTTAGAATCGCCATAAAGTATAGATATGGTTCCATTTGGAGTAATTACAACATTATTAGTATCTTTAACAATAATTTTAAATGGAATCTTTTTATAACAAACTTCTATATTTTTATTTTCGTTTATAGTAAGATTTAATTTATTATCAATAACCTCTACTTCAACACCATTTACTGCAACTTTATCAATCATATATCCTGTTTCAGGAATAAATGTTGCATCTATAATACTGCCATCAACTATTTCTGTTTTTAAACCATTTATGGTTCCTTTTCCTTCTAATATACTACCAGTAACATTAAATGTATTTTTAGCTGTAATAGTAATATCAATTTCATTTATCGTCTTATAATTTAAAGTATCTTCTGGAGTGTAAGTAGCTTTGTAAGTATGAGTACCTGCTAGAATTTTTTCATTTGGATTATTCCAAATAAATCTTTCATTTAAAGGAATCTCAAGTAAAGTTTGTCCTTTGATTCCAGTTAAACCAGTTGGAATAGTATATTCTGGTGTTGCTTTTTCAATTTTCCAACTTCTTTTTATATCATCAGTTGTTCCATCTTTCCATTCATAATTATTTTTGTCTTTTAATGTTAAAGTATAACTATAATCACCAGCATTAGTTTCAAAGGTTGTACCATTCAAATCCACTAAATTGTTATCATAATTTATAGAAATATTTTGTTTTTCCTTGCTATAAACATATTGATTATTGTCCTCGCTAGGAATTTCAACTTGAATTTTTTTAATAGTAAATGTATAGGAAACACTACCAGCATATGTTGGATTACTGCTAGCCACTTTATAAGTTACTACATAGGTTCCAGCATTTGTTGGAGCCTCACTACTTTCATACTCAGTATTACCAGTACCTTTATATACGACTTCAATATCATCTACAGAAACTAGGTTGTTTTCAATAATTAACGTTCCTGTTGGTTCAATTGGAGTTTTATCATAATATTTATCTATATAAGTCAAACCGCTTAATTTAACAATATCTTTTTCCTCAACGGTAATATTAAATTCAGAAGTGTTCTCTTCATATTCAAATAATCCATCTTTATTAACATCTATTGCTGGTGCTATAGCTTCCATAGTTACAACTTCAGCATTACTACCTGCTTCAAACCCAGTTAATTCATTAAAAGTTGAATTAGTAGAATTCTTCATTCTAATTTTAT
>CAJKKJ010000147.1 GCA_905200435.1 uncultured Bacillota bacterium
ATTTTATTATTTTATCAATTGATGTTTTTGTTAATCCTGATATATATTTTAGTAAGAATGGCGATGCTGTATTTATGTTTACTCCTACCATGTTTACGGCCTTTTCAACTGTAAAATCTAGTGTTTCTGATAGTTTTTTGTTTGGCAAATCATGTTGATATAGTCCTACTCCAATACTTTCTGGGGTAATTTTTACTAGTTCTGCTAGAGGATCTTGTAGTCTTCTTCCGATGCTTACAGCACTTCTTTCTTCGACTTGTAAATCTGGGAATTCTTGTTTTGCTAGAGGGGAAGCACTATAAACGGAAGCTCCTGCTTCACTTACGATTATGTAATTTACATTTTTGTATTCTTTTAATACATCTGCTATAAATGCTTCACTTTCTCTTGATGCTGTACCGTTACCGATTGCTATTATTTCTATTTTATATTTGTCTAATAAGCTTTTTACGATTTTTTTAGCTTCTTCATATTTTTTTACTGGTTCATGTGGATATATTTTAGCAATTTCGACTAGTTTTCCTGTTGGATCTATTACTGCTAGTTTGCACCCTGTTCTGAATGCTGGATCTAAACCCATTACCCATTTTTCTTTTAATGGTGGTGTTAGTAATAATTTTTCGAGATTTTTTCCAAAATTAGTTATTGCTATATCTGATGCTTTTTCGGTTAATTCGGCTCTTATTTCTCTTTCTATTGATGGTTTTATTAATCTTTTATAGGCATCTAAAATAGATTTTTTTACAATTTCTGCTACATAACTGTTTTCATTTTTAATTATTTTTTTGTTTAGATATTCTATTATTTTTTCTTCGTCTATTTCTATATTTACGTTTATGATATTTTCTTTTTCTGCTCTATTGATTGCTAGTACTCTATGGGGTTTTATTTCTTTTACTTTTTCTTTGTAATCATAATACATTTCATATGTCTTATTTTCATCGATTGCATTTTTTTTGATTTTGGTTTCAATTATTCCATTATTGTATGTAAAACTTCTTATTCCTTTTCTATAGTAAGCATTATCACTTATCCATTCTGCTATTATGTATGATGATCCTTCTAATGCTTCTTCTTTGGTTTTTACTTTTTCGTTTAGGTATTTGTTTACTATATCATCAATATTTCCTTTTGTTGGAAAACTCATTATAATTTTTGCGAGTGGCTCTAGTCCATTGTTTATTGCATCGGTTGCTTTTGTTTTTTTCTTTTCTTTGAATGGTCTATATAAATCTTCTACTTCTATTAATTTTTCGGCTTTTAAAATTTCATTTTTTAAGTCTTCTGTTAGTAATCCTTTTTCTTCTATTAGTCTTATAACATCTTCTTTTCTTTTGAATAGGTTTACTTGATATTCGTAGTATTCGTTTATTTTTCTTATTTCGTCTTCATTTAATGCCCCTGTTTTTTCTTTACGGTAACGAGCAATAAATGGTACGGTTGCGCCTTCTTCTAATAGTTTTAGAGTGTTTTCTACTTGTTCCTTTTTTATGTTTAGTATTTCACATATTTCTTTTATTATTGTATCTTTCATGTCTTCCTCCGTTATATTATATATTTTAACAAATTTATTGTCTAAAGTCCATCTTTATTTAAAAAAAGAAAATTCGTTTTTGAACGAATTTCTTATATTTTAGTATTACTATTATTTTTAGTTCGTAATAACTATTATTACCACTAATACTTGTAACAGTTGTTGGAGTATTTAAATCATACATGTAGAATCAATCGCTATAACATACTGTCTGATATTCCAGTATTACTGTCAAGCTTCCTGCTTTTTCATTTATGGATCATAATAATATTATAATAAGTAATATTACCTACTGATAATCCAGGTATGCCAATTATGAATAATAAAGTTATAATTTTTTTCTACTATACTAACAATAGCATATTTATAAGTTAAAAACCAAAAAATAACTAAAATTAATTTTAATTATTTCGTGAATTTTTTGGCTTTCTCTATTTTTCTTCCACTTATTTCAAATGCTTTCAAATATTGCCTTAAAAAATATATTTTATCTATATTATTTGAGAAAATCAAATCACACAGCTCTAATGCTTCATCTACAAAAATTTCATTATAAAATTTAAAAGATATATTTCTAGTCTTTTCTAGTCTTGATTCTATTAGATCTCTATTAAAATTTGGACTCTTACAATATAAAAGAAGTTTTGCAAAAAAATTAACATTATTTTGCCATACTATAGGATTTAAAGTACCATTAGGACATCTAATTTCAATAGTATTCTGTTTAGAAAAATTATCATAATTTTTTACATTACTAAAATTAATTGCATTATATTTTTCCTTACAAACAAGACTAATAAGAGATTGAACATTTTTTTTAGTTTCCATTATACGTATAAAATCATTTTTCATATTTTTAGCATAACTATTAATATTTGGTCTATGCGCTAAATACTCTCCATAACCAAATCTAAAAATGATTTCCTCATAAGTACTCCAAAGTAAAAGCAAATTATTCCAAGTTTCTGTTTTAGAATCAAGTATTTGAGCCCCAAAATGAATGTGACTTCCAGCATTTGTTCCAATAACAGCATTACTATCTACTACATCACACACTTCTTTTAAAGTTAGCCAATTACTTCTAAAATCTTTCAAAATTGGTGAATTAATTTCTGCACCATCCTCTAATGTTCCATCACTTTTTACAATCCATTCATCAATTAAATCATGTTCCTTTAAATATTTTTTAATTTTTTGAACCCTTGCATTTTCAAATTCCAATTCTAAACCAATTGTAATATTTGAATTTAAATCTAAACTTGTTCTCAATTCCAAATTATAATCATTAATTAAAACAAGATAATCACATAAATCATTTTTTAAATCCGATAATTTTATATTATCATTTGGTTTTATATAATTAAATACTCTATCCATCTTAGTCACCCATTAACCTATCATAATTTTCTTTTCTGATTTTTAACTGTTTTTTTAAACAATTAACATC
The DNA here is from genome assembly GCA_905200435.1 of uncultured Bacillota bacterium. Taxonomy (GTDB): domain Bacteria; phylum Bacillota_I; class Bacilli_A; order RF39; family UBA660; genus CAG-884. The sequence continues at coordinate 2,982 of CAJKKJ010000147.1, forward strand.
TATTGGTTCATGATCATGTTTTATATTTACTATTGCATCGTGCAATCCATCAAGATCAAAGTCATTAAAAAAGTCATTATAATATTTTAAATAAGTCATAACTTTCGCTGTTCCGGAATTTAAAACAACAATTAAAAGAAACCATAGTAATGACCAACTTGTATTTTCTGTAACGCTTTCTTCTGTAACTAAGGGA
>CAJKKJ010000148.1 GCA_905200435.1 uncultured Bacillota bacterium
TTTAGTATTCCATATAACTCAGCAACTATACCAAAAGATAATACCTTAACTAAAACCCATAAAGGTATATAACCATAATTCGATACATAATGAGCCGTAGCTCTATGCTGAGCACCATTAATACGAATTTGTCTTTTCATTTTGCTAATAATATCATGAACTTGCTTAATTCTACTAGGATCATCAATAAAATTTTCATCTTTTAAATAATCTTTTTCTTTGTAACCATATTTTTTAGACATAAAATAACTAATAATAGATTTAACATTATTTTCAATAACTAAAATATATTTAAAAAATATGTTACGAATTTTTCGATCGAAAATAAAGATGCCATATAATTCATCAAATGTTGAACCCTTGATAAATCTTTTTTCACCAGGATACATAAGTAGCTGTCTGTAACCATTCAAAAAGAAATAATTTTCTCTAAATAATATACTTTTTGCTTTATCAACATCTAAAATAGTTAAACCCTTAGATTTCATTATTTCAATCTGTTCATCAAGAGTTTTGAACGTCTTATTCTTCATAAGTCCTCCCATCCCTATTATTAATTATATCACAAAATATAAGCAAAAAGAATATCATATAAACATAATTTTACACACAATTATTAAATAGTCAATAAATTAAAAATAAAAATAATAATTCTTAATAAAATAAATAAAAAGGCATAAAAAAACTAAACAGAAAAATATTCTATTTAGTCTTTAAAATTCATTAATTAATGAACATTATACTATTTTTGAGTAGCTACAGCTTTTAGGTTAAATGTAACTGTTTTACCTTGAGCAGAGTTATCTGCAGCATCACCATATGGCCATTCCCAATTAACTGTTACTGAATTTGTTTTAGCAGCATCTTCAGCAGGCCAATCGAATTTAGCAACTTCAGCACCTGGTGCAGTTAATGCAGTACCATCAAGAGTTGTTTCACCAACTTTGAATACTAATCCAGTAGGAGCATTAGTTAAACCATACATAGTGATTGCAGCTTCAGTAGCAACTGTACTTGTGCTAGCATCAACTTTTAAAGTAAAACTACCTTTTGAACCTGGAGCAAGTTTAGCATCAGCAGTACCTAGGTTGGCACATCCCTCAGTACATGATTGAGCTAAATCAACACGATAAGGTTCAGTACCTTTGAATGAAGTTAATCCATCTACAGCAGCACCTTTATCAGCTCCTAAAAAATCAAATGTCCAAGAAGCTGTCAATGTACCTGTTACTTTAGCAGTATAAGTTGTTTGGAAAAATGCATAAGTAGCATATCCAAATGCACATACTGTAACAACAAGACAAGCAACTATAAATACTTTCAATTGATCTTTTTTCATTTTCTTCTTCCTTCCTATTATCTTTTTCATATGAAAATTGAATAAATCAATTTTTCACCTTAATTAGTTTTTTGTACAGCATCCACAAGAACATCAAATTGCAAAGTCTTTCCTGCATAAGCTGTATCATTAGAACCACTAATTGGCCAATCCCAATATATCACATAAGACTTTTGCATATTTGCACCATAAGTCATAACACCACTAATTTTATATGATGCTAAATTAACAGAAACTTTTTTACTATTATCAGTATAAAATTTCATATTATCTGGTATATTCTCTAGATTAGCAAATGTTACAGAATAATCAATATCAACTTGACTGCCTGTCCCATCCAACTCAATACTGAATGAACCATTTGAACCAGGTCCAATCTTTCCATTCAATAAATTAGATGCATTTTTTGCTAAATCAATAGTAAAGGATTCTTTACTTTTATTTGCTTTAAAACGCCATTTAGCAACAATAGAAGTACTCTTTGCAGTTGAACTTTGAACAAATGCAGCATAAGTAATTCCACCTACTAATACCAAAGCAATTAAAACAAATACAATAATACTAGTTTTCTTTTTCATTGCAAAACCCTCCGAACCCTACTATATGTATCATTACCATACAATATAATTCTACCCCAAACAGAAACAAAAGTCAATGAGTTAATAATTGTTTCTAAAAAATTTTACAATTCCTTTTATAATATTTGCAGAAATTTTAATTTGATACTCTTTATTTTGTAAATTATTTCTATCATTGTAATTACTTATAAAACCAAGTTCAAGAAGTACTCCTGGCTTTTTTATTCTACTATACATATAATAATTATGCGCTAAAACAGTTTTTTTATTCCCCAGTTCTTTTTGTAAACTATCGGCTAAATATTTATTTTTTGAATTTACATCATCATAAAAAACTTGTGCTCCATTCCAAGTACTATTTAAAGAAGAATTTAAATGAATAGATAAATATAAATCACAATCAGAATTATTTATCATTGTTGCTCTATTTCCTAAATCACTTCTTTTTCTATAATGTGTTGTACTAGCCAAATCATAATCACCATTTCGTGTTAGATATACTTTAGCTCCTTCTTTTTCCATTTCTTCCTTTAAAGTCATAACTATTGATAAATTAATATTATCCTCATTAATATCTTTATATTTTGAGCCACCATCAATCCCACCATGTCCAGCATCTAAATAAATTATTTTCCCATTCAATAATCCACTTTTAGATTTAACAGTAAAAATAGATAACAATAAAATTAAAAATAAAAAAACATATATTTTTTTCAAGACAAACACCTCTAATTAAAATATATGTTTTAATAATTATTCTAAAACAGCTTTAATTCTTCTTATACCAGCACTACTAGCTTCTTCTTTTACTATTTTAAAATGGCCTAATTCACGAGTATTTTTAACATGCGGACCACCACATAATTCATGAGAAACATCACCAATACTATAAACAGTAACGATATCTGGATATTTTTCAACAAACATACATTCCGCACCGCTTTTTATAGCATCTTCTTTCTTCATTTCACGAACAGTAACATCAAGTCCTTCATCAATCCATTTATTAACTAAATTTTCAACATTTTTCTTTTCTTCATCAGTAAGTTTATGGTCACAACTAAAGTCAAAGCGCATTCTTTCACTAGTAATATTAGAACCTTTTTGATGACAATCTTTACTAACAACTTCTTTTAAAGCAGCATTTAATAAATGGGTAGCTGTATGATATTTAGTTTCTATCTCACCACCACTAGCAAGTCCACCTTTAAACTTACCACTACTTGCAGTTCTTGAAAGTTCTTGGTGTTCTTTAAATTT
>CAJKKJ010000149.1 GCA_905200435.1 uncultured Bacillota bacterium
TTTAAATGTTATTTTAATATAGTTAGAGTTAATTGTTATTGTTTCTGTTGTTCTTGTAGTTCCACCATATTTTTTATTATTGTTTATTGCTGTTGTTGATGTACTTGAATCATATATGTAGAAATAATCATAGGTTGTACTTTCTGTTTGATAATCTAATATAACCGTTAAACTTTTAGCACCTTCAAATGTATATTCTCCTAATACTACATTATTTTGTGAATTTAGATATGGGCTATGATCGGTTTCTATTGTTTTACATTCTACAGTTACAATATCTGTTATTGTAACATCACCATCTGGCATTATAAATTCGTTTCCATTTATAGTAGTTCCATTCATTTTAAATGATGTTACATAATTATTACCTGATATAGATGTTAAAGTTACTTTTGCACCTTTTGCTCTGCTATTAGATTCATATTTTATATCATCATTACCTGTTATTGTAATTGAATATTCTGGAATTATATTTCCTTTTATAATATTACTACCTTCTGATTTAGTTGCAATCATATTATCAACCAAAGTAGATGCATCAGCTATATAATTTACTGTTATTTTAGATCCCGAGTTTGTTGCAGCAACATCAAACATATCAATATAGAGTTTTATATTAGAATTAATTATATTTATGGTTGTTGTTAATGACGAACAAAGTTCAAACATAGATTGCATATCTGTTACATTTGCTGTATTAAAATTACTTAAATCTAAACTTGTTAAGGATTTACATTCACCAAACATAGCCCGCATAAGTGTTACATTTGCCGTATTAAAATTATTATTAAAATCTATTGATATTAAATTTGAAAAATTAGCAAATATATAAGAGCAAATTTCTGGTGCGAATATTTGTGCTTCACTTACTATATATAAATTATATAAAGGTTTTGTAGAATCACTAGTATCTTTCTCACCACTATCTACCAAATATCCATATACATTTTTACTTTGAGTAGAACTGTAAGATATATCCCAACATAAATTATCTTCAGTACAAGTACTTGGTAAATTACTTAAATTATTATCAAATGTAATTGTTCTTATATAAGGTTTATAATTATCATTCCAAAATTCAGTACCTCCATTGTCACTAGAAAGCACACCATACCCATTCTTCATAGTTGCTATTTCCATTATAGTACCTTTAGTTTTTATTAAAATATCACTATTTATAGCAGTATCAGACTTATAATATATAGTAACCCTACTACTAGTATTACTATTTATAGATCCACTATATATATTATTATTAATTAATTTAGTATAACTACTATCTGTATAAAACTTAATTGAGCTATCGTCTATTAATTCAATAGTGTAATTAGCATTTTTTGTTCCATTAGTAGTATTAATATTTACATTAAAAGAACCACTAGTGCCGCTTAAATGTAATTTATAGCCATCATTATAAATAGTTTCATTATCTACGCTAACCTTAAAAACCCAATCCTTTACATTTGCATTTATTGTGCCTACTATACTACTTCTAAAAGCAGAATAAGTATAATTTAAAGTCAGAAATAATAGAAATATAATCGATAAAAACAAAACCTTTTTTCTCATAAACAACTCCTCTATTTTAATCCACTCAAAAGAGGACTAGTATGTAATACTATTCCCAAAATCATAAACAAACAAATTATATTTTTCAATATTTAATACTGTATGTATTTGTTTATTCATTTTATCAACCTTTCCAAATTCAATTACAAGAAGTACAATATGTAAGTCCTGCAGCATTAATATAACCAACAAGTTTTTGTTTCAAATTGGCAATATTTTCACTAGTCCAGTATTCAAGTGGTGTTCCATCCGAAATCATACTAGTTTCATTATCCCCTGCAACAACATTTCCTTTTTTAACAAATACAACTTGTGGTACATAAACTTTCTTATTACCATTTTCGTCGTTAGGTAAAATATCACTAAGTAAACTAACAATCTTTTGATAATTTGGTGTATTATTAGTTCGTATATCCTTAACATTTAAATAATATATCTTTTCAATACCACTATCTTTCGCTACTTCATTCAAATAAACAACATACGATTGACACCAAGGACATTCAGGAAATCCTAAATAGACAATACCTGTTCCAGTTTCTAAAAAGTTGATAATTTCTTCTTCTGTTTTATAAATAAAAACATTATCCATAGGTACCTTAGTATATTCAACACTAAACTTATAATTATCTTTAGTTGTTTCATCAACATTAGGTACACCATCATCAACAAAAAGTAAATAACAAGCTACTCCCCCAACAACAAAAATCAAAAAAAATGCATACAATAAATAATTTACTTTTTTCATATTTCTACCTCAATCCTTAATAAGTATAACATTTATTAAAAACAAAGTAAATATTTTTTTAAATATAGACATTTTTTTTAAAGGAAAGCATACATTAAATTGAGGAGGAATTATGGCATTATATAAAGAAATTGTAACAAAAGCAGTTATAGGAAAAGGAAAAAAATATTTCAAAAATAACTATAACATAAAACCCAAAGAAAAACCAACAACAGTACTTGGATGTTGGGTTATAAACCATAAATTTGAAGGTTATAAAAGCAATGGAAAAATAGGTGTTGATGGATCATTTGATGTAAACATTTGGTATTCATATGATTCCGATAGTAAAACAGATGTTATAAATGAAAAATTAGATTACAACGATATATTTAATGTAAAAGTAAGAGAAAATGCTGACCTTTCAGGAGATACAGAAATAATAGTCAGAAGTTTAAAACAACCAACATGTAGTAAAGTAAATATAGATGAAAATGGTAATATAAGTTTTGATATTGAAAAAGAATTAGGTGTAGAAATAGTTGGTGAAACAAAAGTAAAAATCGAAGTTGAAGAAGATGAAGAACCATGGGATGATGTAATAGATGATGAAGAAATAGATAAAGAAATAGATAAAGTTAATGATGATTATTTAGAAAAAGAGCCTAAAGAATAGGCTCTTTTAAAGCATTTTATCAATAATTTTTTTAACCTCATTTTTTAAATCATCTTTTAAAATATAATCAACAAAACCATCCTTAATATAATGATGTTTAATATGCTCTTTACCACTATCAAGCATAATAACCATAGGAATATTAATATCTAATTTATGAAGTCTCTTTAAAGTTTCA
>CAJKKJ010000150.1 GCA_905200435.1 uncultured Bacillota bacterium
ATGATCAATAGAATTTCCATATATACTATTTTCAACAATATTATGTTCAAGTAAATGAGCAAGGCCATAAGAAATATTATATATTTTGTTATCCACCATAAAAGATCTAATACTTCCACCAAATTTAATCATTAGTTCACAATAAGTAGTGTTTTTTGTTTCATCAGGAACAAGTAATAAAGTAAGCCCATTTTTTAATACCTTTTTATATGTTTTTATCATTTTACACCCCTAAAGAAAACTATATTTTTAAGTTCTATTTTCTTTAATACTCCATAAATTTTGTCTATATCGGCATTTTTATATTCTTCCAAATTTCTTTTAAGTGTATCTTCCTCCAAATCATCAGAAATTATATTTGCTAATTCAAAATTCTCACTATCTTCTGCCCTTAATAAATCAAACTTTAAACCATCTATTAATTTATTTAAACAATCTTTTATTACCTCAAAACTCTGTAAGTCAATAAGTGTATCATTTACTGAATGAATAAATTCATTTTTATTCTTTTCATCAATTCCAGCTCGAACGACAAATACTCCAGAATTCAAATATCTTATTAACGAAAAAGAATAAACAATATTTTTTTCAATTCTCAATTTTTTAAATAAAAGATCATTACTAGGACCATATAAAAAATTGTTAATTATTTTTAAATAAAGTCTATCATTTTCCGTAAATTCTTTAACTTTATATTCCAAATATATATAACTTTGCTCAAGTGGAACATTTTTAATTATATCAATACTTTTACTTTCAGGTATATTTTTATATTTCTTAATATTTATATTTAATACTTCATCTTCTTGTTTATAATATTTTTCAAACAAATAATTTAATTTTTTATTATTTATATTTCCATATACATATTTCAAGCATTTATTTTCTTTTATATTTTCTTTATAAAATTCATATAAACTTTCCGGCGTTATATCTTTAAGCATTTTTGTACTATTTAAATAACTACATCCTAAATATTCTTTTTTATCAACTATATTATAGAATTCTTCGTTCATTTTATTTATAGGATCATCCATTATAATTCTATTTTTTTCTACAAAATAATCTTTTTCATAATAAAATTTATTTTCGTTAAATTCATTATTTTCTACATACGGATCAATTATTAATGATATAGCAAATGCAAATGTTTCATCAATGTTATAATCTTTTAATATATTTTTCCTTGGAATAGTAAATACATATACAATAAATGATGTTTCTTCATTAGTTTCTAAATATATCGAATTGCTTATTAATAATTTTTGCTTCTTTATTTTTTCAAATGAAGAACTATCTGGATACTTTTTTGATGTTGTTGAAAGTATATAATCAAGTAATCTAACATAGTGAATATTTTTATAATCCGTTTTTATTGGAAAATAAAAACAAAAATCGATCGTTTCTTTATTTTTATTATAAATCAATTTAGGTTTTGTTGATAAATTCATAAATCCTCCAAAAAAATAAGTGCTTTTAGCACTTATGTTCATCTATATTACAGACTCTTTTAGTTTCTCTCATTATGTCTGTTATATTATTTTCTATTTCTGGCAAAGCCTTTGGATCAATATCAGATAAATATACTTTTTCTTTTACTGTATCAATTATAACATTACCCCAAAATAATCCTTTTTTTACAGTTATATCATTATACATATCAGGTGTTATACTTATAAAAAAGTAACCAAACATTAATCTTTTTGTTGCAAGCATAATTCTTTTATTTGTAATTGCAATTATATATGTATTAACAAAATCTAATGGGTGCAAATTTTTTTGACCTAAAAATAGATATAATATTTCTTCATTTTCACTTAAGTGCATATCAATAATTTTGCTATGTTCTTTTAATCTCCAAGCTATAGTCATTGGATATTTTTTTTTAAAAGCCTTAGCCAACTTATATGTTTCGCTCATAATTCACCTTCCAAATATATTATAAAAGATTTTGTCTATTTTTGCAATATAGATATATTGTCATTATTTAAAAAATCTATTTTTTCTAGTTCCACTAGTCATAAATCTCCACATAGCTTTAGAACTAGTAAGCCATGTAAATCTAACACCATTTTTATTATTTTTTATAATTTTATTAACCATAAATTTAGCAATCACATCTGGTTTATCACCTAATATATTGTACACTTTTTTGACCTTTTCTGAAAGTTCAAACCCATTAGTACCCATAGAATGATTAACAAAATCGGTAATCATAATACCAGGTGCAAGTAACCCTATTTGAATATTTAATTTTTTATCATCAACTTCTTTAGCTAGACTTTCTAAAAAATAAGTTAAACCTCTTTTACTGGTACCATAAACAGATAATCCCGTCATCATAGCATCATCACTACCATATCCTTCAATACCATAGATTTGTCCAAATCCTTGTTTTATCATATGATTCATTGCAATTTTAGTTCCAATAATAGAACCTTTTAAATCAATATCAATTAATTTATCAATATCTTTAGTATCAACTTCCCAAATAGGAACCATTTTTTGATTTACGCCAGCATTATTAATCCATATATCAATAGAACCAAAATTTTTAATAGTTTCATCTTTTAAATTTATTAAATCGTCTTCTTTAGTAACATCACATTTAACATTTAATATATTACCATTACTAGAAATAGTTTTTAATATATTAACAGCATTTATTAATTCGTTTTCTAGAATATCACTAATTACAACATTATAATTATACTTTCTAAATTCCTTAGCAAGTTCTAAACCAAAACCTCTAGCAGAACCAGTTATAACAACAGTTTTCATTAAATCACCTACAATTCAAAATCAATAACAAGGTATTCATCATTTTCTAAATATTTAATAAGATGGTACTTTCCACTATCTAATTTTCCATATTCACATGTCCAATTAACTTTAACATTCATTGAGTTGTTTTTTTCAATTCCATATCCAATACCACTAGAACATTTTTTGTTTTTAGATAATTTTTCAAATTTACCATCATTATTTTTTTCAACATCAAAACCAGGTTTTAATAAAATATCATTTTCTGAATTATTTATTACATCAAGTGTTAAACCATTTTCATTTAATGTTCCATCAACAATATTTACTTTAATACTCTCATCTTTATATTCTTCTTCCATTTCTTTAGAACATCCCACAGTAAAT
>CAJKKJ010000151.1 GCA_905200435.1 uncultured Bacillota bacterium
AAAAAAGTAATATACTATAAATATGGATGGAATAATTATAATTGATAAAGAAAAAAACATGACTAGTAGGGATGTAGTCAATAAAGTATCTAAAATATTAGGTACAAAAAAAATAGGTCATACAGGTACGCTCGATCCTCTTGCAACAGGTGTTCTTGTCCTTTGTGTGGGAAAAGCTACTAAATTAGTAGATTTAATAACAGGTTATGATAAAGAATATATTGCTAAAGTTTGCTTAGGAACATTAACAGATACTCTAGATATAACAGGGAACATTATAAAAGAAAAAGAAACCAATATAACAAAAGAAGAAATAGAAAATGCCTTAAAAAGTTTTATACCAGGCTATGAACAAGAAGTACCAATTTATTCAGCAGTTAAAATAAATGGAAAAAAATTATATGAATATGCTAGAAATGGTGAAACAGTTGAATTACCAAAAAGGTATATAAAAATTAATTCTATTGATTTAATATCCGATATTGAATATAAAAATGGTAAAACATACTTTTCATTTATAACAAATGTAAGTAAAGGAACTTATATAAGAAGTTTAATAAATGATATTGGTAAAAAACTAAATACCTATGGTACAATGTTAGAATTAAGAAGAACAAAACAAGGTAATTTTAAAATAGAAGACTCATCTAATATTAATGAACCAAAGATAATAAAAATTGGAGAAATATTAAAAGATTATTATAAAGTAGAAATAGATGGAGAATTATATAGAAAAATAAGTAATGGTGTAAAAATAAAAAATGAAGATAATAAAGGCATTGTAGTTTTTACACATAATAAAGAAGTAATTGCCATCTATAAAAAAGAAAATGAATATTTAAAACCATATAAAATGTTTTAATTTGCATAGAAAAATATGCAAATTTTTATTTAAATACATATGAAAATATGCTATAATACAGAAATGGAAGTGATTTTATGTTAAAACCATGTCAAATGGAAGAAAAGAAAAGAAGTAAAGATGAAATATTTAAAAAAGAAGAGTACATATCATACAATAATATTGGCCAAAATAAGACCTATTTTGTAAAAACTTATGGCTGTCAAATGAATGAACACGATAGTGAAAATATAAGAGCTATACTAGAAGATTTAGGATTTAGACCAAGCGATGATATCTATGATAGTGATCTAGTTATTTTAAACACATGTGCAATAAGAGAAAATGCCCACAATAAAGTATTTGGACTATTAGGTAGAATAAAACACAATAAAGAATCAAGAAATGTTATTGTTGGATTCTGTGGATGTATGGCTCAAGAAGAACATGTTGTCGAATTAATTGAAAAAAAATACAAATATATTGATTTTGTATTAGGTACACATAATATTCATAAATTACCATCAATACTAAAAGATGTAATTGAAAAAAACGAAAGAGTAATAGAAGTATATAATAGACCAACTGAAATAATAGAAAATGTACCAGTAAAAAGAGACAGCTATATAAAAGCATGGGTTAATATAATGCTTGGATGTGATAAATTCTGTACATATTGTATAGTACCATATACAAGAGGAACTCAAAGAAGCAGAAATAAAGATGACATTATAAAAGAAGTAGAGAACTTAAAAAATGAAGGTTATAAAGAAGTAACACTATTAGGTCAAAATGTAAATGCCTATGGTAAAGACTTAAATGATGATTATAAAATGGCTGATTTACTTGAAGATGTTGCTAAAACAGGTATTGAAAGAATAAGATTTGTAACAAGTCATCCATGGGATTTTGAAGATAAAATGATTGATGTAATAAGTAAATATCCTAATATAATGCCATATATCCATTTGCCATTACAAAGTGGTTCTGACAGAATACTAAAACTAATGGGTAGAAGGTACACAAAAGAAGAATATTTAAATCTATTTAACAAAATAAAAGAAAAAGTTGAAAGAGTTAGTATAACAACTGATATAATAGTAGGTTTCCCAGGAGAAACAGAAGAAGACTTTGAAGAAACATTAGATTTATATAACAAATGTAAGTTTGATTCAGCATTTACATTTATCTTTAGTCCAAGAGAAGGTACACCAGCTGCCAAAATGGAAGATAATATAACATTAGAAGAAAAGGAAACAAGATTGCACCGTTTAAACGAATTAGTAAATAAATATAGTTTAGAAAAAAACAAAGAATATATGAATAAAATAGTAAAAGTTCTAATTGAAGGTAAAAGTGACAAAGAAGGAATTTTAATGGGTTATACAGATACAATGAAATTAGTAAATGTTAAAACAAATGAAAAAAATATTGGCAAAATAATAGATGTCAAAATTGTTGATGCTAAAACATGGAGCTTAAATGGAGAAGAAGTATAATGAAAGAAAGTGTATTAAAGACACATCCAGTAATACCAAATACTAATATAAGTACATTATTTGATTTAGTATCTCTAAAAAACAGAAAAGAAACAGCAATTGATTGTTTAGATTTAGAAGCTAGTTATCAAGATTTAATTGATGATTCACGTGTTATGGCTAAAGCATTTAGAGAATTAGGCATTAAAAAAAATGACATTATATGCATTTCAATGCCTAATATTTACCAAGCAATTGTATCTTTCTTTGCCCTAAACAGAATAGGTGCATGTACAACATTTTTAAATTCATTTTCATCATCAGAAGAAATAATCCATTATTTAAATGAGTTCGAATCGTCAGTATTTATTAATTATGATAGAAATTATGAATATAATGACACTATCAAAAAAAATACAAAAGTAAAACAAATTATTACTTTGAAAAAAGAAAATTTAAATGTTAAACATTTTAATTCTGATAAAAAAAATATTAGTTATGATGACTTTATTGATTATAGTGATTTAGGCTTACTAGCAAATTATTATAAAAGTTTAAATAATACTATTCATACAGGAAATAGAGATGCTTTAATTCTTTTTACAAGTGGAACAACAGGTACTCCTAAAGCAGTTGTTTTAACAAATAAAAACATAGTAGCATCTTGTATATATTTAAAAAATTCATCAAATACCAAAGCAAAAAAAGGGGAAAGTACCCTTGTTTGTGTACCATTTACATATCCTTATGGATTCGCAACTAGTACTTTGACTTCTTTAATGTGCGGTAGAAAGGCTATACTAGGACCAAATCTATCAAAAGATAA
>CAJKKJ010000152.1 GCA_905200435.1 uncultured Bacillota bacterium
TCAGTAGGATTTTGATATGCTCCCTTTATAGTAGACAGTTAAAATAATAAAACTATCATTACTATAGAGGGAGCAATTTTTATGGGAAGAAAAGCTAAGATATCATATGAAATTAAATTTAAATTTATAGAAAAGTATTTAAATGGAAATATATCTCAAATAGGTATAGCCAGAGAATTAGGATTACATCCAAGTAGTATTCAGGGATGGATACGTAAATATAAAGCCTTCGGCCCGGAAGGATTAAAAACCATTAAGAAAAATACTCATTATAGTTCTGAACTCAAGCTTAGTGCAGTTAAAGATTATATTAATGGAAAAGGTTCATTAGCAGATATATCTTTAAAATATAATCTTTCCTGTACAGGTATTCTCACACAATGGATAAATAAGTATAATAAATGTCATAAAACATGTAAATCTCATAATAACAAAGGAGATCATATTATGACTAACGGAAGAAAAACTACATATGAAGAAAGAATAGAAATAGTTGCATTTTGTATTGCTAACGCTAACGATTATAATTTAACTGCAAATAAATATAAGGTTTCTTATCAGCAAGTTTATACTTGGATTAATAAATATAATCGAGGTGGATATGAAGCACTAGTCGACAGACGCGGTAAGCGTAAAAAACTTGAAGACTTAAGCGAATCTGAGAAAATTGCTGCACAATTAAAACTTTTAGAATCTGAAAATAGACGTTTAAAAATGGAGAATGATTTCTTAAAAAAGTTAGACGAAATCGAAAGGAGGTAGATAAATATATAGCAATTATGGAACTTAACCAGTCTGGATATTCGATATCTGAATTATGCAAATGTGCAAGGATTAGTAGATCTTCATATTATAAATGGTTAAATAGAAAAGAAACTCAAAGAGATAAAGAAAATAAAGAAATTTCGAATGAAATTATTAAGATATATTCTGAGGTAAAAGGTATTTATGGCTATAGAAGAATAACTTTAAATTTAAATAAAACTCTAGGTTCTAATTACAATCATAAACGTATTTATAGATTAATGAAATCTATGAATATGTCTGCTGTAATTCGTAAGAAGAGAAAGAGATATGTTCATAGCACCCCTCAAATAACTGCTGAAAATTTATTAAATAGAAACTTTATAACTGAAAATATTAATGAAAAATGGTTAACTGATGTTACAGAATTTAAATTAACTAACGGAACAAAAGCTTATCTAAGTGCGATTTTAGATCTTGGAGACAATAGCATCGTTTCTTATGTATTAGGTACTTCTAATAATAATAAATTAGTTTTTGATACACTAGATAAAGCTGTTATAACTAATCCGACGGCAACGCCACTATTTCATAGTGATCGCGGGTTTCAATATACAAGTAAGAGCTTTAAACTTAAGCTAGATGCTATTAATGCCAAACAAAGTATGTCTAGAGTTGGGCGATGTATTGATAATGGACCTATGGAAGGTTTTTGGGGAATATTAAAATCTGAAATGTATTATTTACAAAAGTTTCATACTTACGAACAGCTTGAAAAAGCTATAGATGAATATATAGAATTTTATAATACAAAAAGAATACAAAAAAAGCTAAAAGGCATGGCTCCACTTGAATATAGGAGTCATACCTTAGCATCATAATTTTTTATTATTTACCCTGTCTACTTGACGGGGGGCAGTTCAGTTCAAATAATATCTGCTTTTTTATTATGTTAAGTATCCCTTTTTCAATTTACTTATTGCTCTATTCTTAGCTTGGTTTATTGCTTGTCTTGATACCCCCATATAATCTGCTACTTCACTTATTGACAAATAATTGATATATATTAATTTCATTATGTATGTTTCTTTCTCTGTTAATACTTCAAATAAATTCAAAACTTCAAATTCTGATTCAAACTCTTCATACTCTAGTTCAATTTCTAAATTTAATTCTACTTCACGATTTTTTATCTTATCATTTTTTTTAGATAATTTTATATACTCATACTTTAATGCTTTAGATATATAAGCAAATATTATTCTATCATCCTCAAATTTGTTTTCTTCTGGCAATTTATTTATTATTTCTAGTAAATGTACTAATAGATCTTGTCTAGTATCTTCTCCATTCACTGATTTTGAAAGTTTATTTATTAAAGGGTTAAATACATTTATAATCTCTCTAAATATTTCTTTATTGCCATTTTTATATTCTTTTATATTTTTATAAATTGTGTTTCCCATAAATAAACACCCCCTACTTATATAAAAGCAAACAAACGTTTGATTTGTAAACATAAAAAAATTATTTTTTTCATGTTTACAAATTGAACGTTTTTTTACTCTTAAATATATGACTGGTCAATTAAATGAATTTTAAATTAAACAGAAGTTAACTTTTGAAATAAATATTTTTATTAAAAAGGAGAAATTAATTATGTTATTACAATTAGGAGATAAAGGAGATAATGTTAAATATCTTCAATATGGATTACACATTTTATGTTGTTCACCAAATGGTTTTGATGGTGAATTTGGAAACGGCACACTTACTGCCGTAAAGAAATTCCAATCTAAATATGGATTAGTTAGTGATGGAATAGTAGGTGATGTTACTTGGAATACTTTAAAAAATGAAATTGCTACAATTCAAGCTCAATTAAATAAAAAAGGTTGTAGCGTTGGTACTGTTGATGGTATAGCGGGTCCTGCTACCTATAATGCTGTTATTTCATTCCAAAATAAAAATGGTTTAACTGCTGATGGACAAGTTGGTACTGCAACTTGGGATATTTTATTTGACACTGTATCTGGTGGAACTACTCATACTAGAATATTAAAAGTTACTTCACCTTTAATGCAAGGTGATGATGTTAAAGCTGTTCAAAATAAATTAAACTCTTTAGGTTATAATTGTGGTACTGCTGATGGCTACTACGGAAATGCTACTAGAACTGCTGTTATCAGCTTCCAATCTGCTAAAGGGCTTACTGCTGATGGTGAAGTTGGTCCTGCTACTTGGAATGCTTTATTTAGCTCTTCTTCAACTTCTACTGGAAGTAGCTATACTAGATTATTAAAGGTTACTTCACCTTTAATGTACGGTGAAGATATTAAAGCTGTTCAAAACAAATTAAACTCTTTAGGTCATAATTGCGGTACCGCTGATGGTTACTA
>CAJKKJ010000153.1 GCA_905200435.1 uncultured Bacillota bacterium
TGTGATAGAACCTTTAACAAATACTATTTGGGATACAATAACATTATTATGTAAATCAGTTTTAGATGTATTTAATATTAAACATATTGATTTTACTGATTTCTTTAATAATATCAATATGAAGAATGTTTCTGGAGATATACCCAAGTTAAGAAAGAAATGGGAAGATGAAAATTATAAGATATATGAATTTATAATACCTGTAGGAATGACTATAGATGATTTTAGTAATAATAAGAATAAGTTTTGTCATTTATTAAATAAAGAAAAAGAAGATGTTAGTTTTAAAAAGAATGGATATTATATTCAATTAAGAATTAAAAAGGAAGAGATAGTATGTGCTGACTTTGATTTAGAAAAACATAAAGCTAAAGGATACAAAATACCCATTGGGATTAATTTAGAAGATTGTAGCGTTAGATATATTGATTTTAGTGAGCCTTCTAATGCACATATGTATTTAGCAGGTGCTACTAGATGTGGTAAATCTAATTGTTTAAGAGTTATTATATCTCAATTAGTTATGAAAAGAAAATGTGACGTTGTGTTAGATTTAATCAATGAAAAGAGAGTAGATTTATTTGAATTTAGAAACTGTAAAAATGTAATTCATTATACAGAAAATAGAGATGAAGCTGAAGATATATTATTTGATGCTATACAAGATATAGATAAAAGATATGAACAGTTTACTTATAGAAATTGTACTGATATATGGCAATATAGAAAATTTAAAAAAATACCTATAAGATTTATAGTAATAGAAGAGTTATCTTCTTATATGAAGAATAAAGATTTTCACAATATGTTAGCTTTAATAGCTAGTAGAGGTGCAGGAGCAGGGGTATTTTTAATACTAACTACCCAATTACCTTCTAAAGATATATTACCTAATATAACTAAACAGAATATAAATATCGTTATAGGTGGTAAATGTAAAGATGAAATTAGGTCTAATATGATAATTAACTATGGATATTTACATTTATTAAGAGGAGCAGGGAATATGAGAGTATTTGACTATGAAGAATATGGTACAGAAATACAAACTTTCTATATTGATAGAGAGACTGTACTTAAAATATGTGAAAAGTATGGTAAAAAGAAATAAGGAGGGGTAATTATGAAATATGAATTATACGGATATATATATGATATAGATGATTGTTGTGAAACAGTTTATAAAAAGGAAACAAAACTTAAAAATAAAGAACAAGTCAAGGAAGAAATTGAAGAGTTAAAAGAAAAATGCAATAAAAAACCACATTATGGATGTGAATATAATATAGTCAAAAAATTATTTTAGGAGGTCGATGGTATGAGAGAAATTTGGGAAGTAGAATGGGAAATGAAATCAAGAGATGGAAGAGAAATAATTGGTGGAGTAATCAGAGAAAACTCATTGAAAGAATTAGAATCATTGATGGAAATTTATAAAGATAGGTCAATACGTGAGAAAATTTTAATGAAAGCTCCTGAATTTGGTGAGATTGTTAAGAAAAAATACGAATAAAATGCTAAAATTTTAGCAAAAAAATGAGTAAAAATGCATAGAAAAACATTAAAAATTAAGAAAAATTGCTTATTTTTATAAAAAACAAAAGAAAAAGCCCTAAAAAGGGCTGATTATTACATTTTATCTCCAAAAGGTAATAATTTAATTAAAATTGTAAGAAAATTCTATGTTATACGTGATATTTGCAATTCTTATGAGAGTGTACTATATTATGATAACATGGAAAATATATTTTGTCGATAAATTGATTAAAAAATACTTGTCTTTATAAATAAATCAGTATAATATTTAATTTTATTATTTAATACAGCTTTAAAGTAAGGATATACATTATAATCTATTTTATCTACATTAAATTTAGATAATGTTATGTTGACCGATTCAATAAAAGCCTGTTTCATATCTTCGTACGTAAAATCTATTAACTCAAAATCTTTTTGAAGAGACGACATACAATTATTTGATATTAAATTCTTATTAGGAATGTATAATAAAGATGAAGTTTGTTTAATTTGTTTCTTTTTAAAATATACTCTTTCATCTAAATCTTTTACATGAAATGTTATAGACTTTACACTTCGTCCTTTTTTATTTTCAGTATATGATAATTCAAACATTCCAGTATTATTTAATTCCTTTTTAGCTCGTTGAAGAACATTTCTTTTAAAATCAGCATACAAATTATATTTGTTGTTTAACATTAATAAATCTTTTAATTCGTCTAGTTCATATGTTATATTTTCTTTTGTATTACTCCATAGTCTAAGAAGGTCATATAATCTTTGGCTATATATTGATTTTAAAGTTAAAAATATTTTCATATTAATAGGTGTATAAGCTTTGTAATTCATAAGAAGATGATAAACTTTATCAATGACAACTATTTTAAATAAATCTTCTTTTTTATTATATTCATACCCAGCTATAATACTATATTTACAGCTCCACTCACCATCTTCTCTAAAGTATATTTTTTCATCTAGCATATTATCTAATACTTTTTTAATACCTGGAACTGTTTTCTGTGTTTTATTTGAAATAAGATTTTGAAATTCTTGTTTACTTATATAACAATATGCATTACCAGACTTAGCCTTCTGAAGTTTATACAATATGAAAATAAATATATTATTATGCATAAGAGATATGTTATATCTAGCACTAACTATTGTGTTATTTTTCATAAGTATTTGATTTTTACTCATATTAAAGCCTCCTTAATTTCTCATAGTTATATTATAACCCTTAATATCTCATATTAATAGTCCCTTATTTTAACATATTTTAAATTATTATGAGTAATTAAGGAAATAAAATGCCCTTAAAAACACATATTTATAAACGAAATGATACTTAATTTAACATATATATCCCTTAAAAACACATATTAAGACCTTTAAAACTCATATATAATATGATGAACACAAGGAATATCAATAGAAGTAGCTTTCTTAAATACTATTAAATACTAAATTAAATACTATATATATTAAATAATATAATTCATAGGTAATTTTTCATTATTAATTGCTAATTATATAAATATAATTATAAAATAATACATATATTCGGAGTGTTTTTGTAATGGTATTAAAGAAGCTTAATAAAAAATTAGACGGACAAACA
>CAJKKJ010000154.1 GCA_905200435.1 uncultured Bacillota bacterium
ATGAAGAATTGTATTTATTCGTCAAGAGTTAACATAAACCATTAACTCTTTCCTCTTCTTTCTTAATTTATTCATTTCATTCATAAATACGAAAGACTAAAAATAATTTAAGTCATAGGTAATTTATTGCACAGTAATGTTAATATACTAATATAAGGAGGTGGTGAAAATATCTAATGAGAGCTTTTCTAAGAACTTTTAATTGAAAAAAGGATTAGTTATTCAAGAAAGAGATAGAATGGCTTAAAATTGAATTTAGGAGGTATAAACATGAAAGGGTATATTGTCACAGAAATATATTGTAGTGAAGAAGGAGTTCATAGGGAAGTTAAATGTGTTTGTAAAGATAAGAATACAGCTAAAAATAAAATAAAAGAATATGCAAAGAAACAACTAGAGGAACAATTTGAATATGAAGATTGGGCAATAACAACGATAGAAGACGATAAATGTATTTTAGACAGTATATATGAATCACTTGTATTTAAAATAAATGAATGGGAGGTAATATAAATGGAATATATTAATATAGCTTTTACTGGTCATAGACCAAATAGGTTGTATGGTTATGATTTAAATAATCCTAGATATAAACAATTATCTAAAATATTAAAAAAGTTATTAGATAAAATAGATTATAATAATCCAGGAAAAGGACTTAAAGGTATAGTTGGTGGAGCTTTAGGATTTGATACTCTAGCATATAATACATTGTATAATAAAAAAATGAGCGGTGAATTTCCAGAGTATAATTTATTAAAAATAGAAATGGCTATACCTTTTAGAAATCAAAATATAAAATGGAATTATATTGATAAAGTTAAATATTCATTTTGTTTAGAACACTCTGATAAAATAACTTATGTTGATAAAGAAGAGAAATATAAAATTAAAGGTGTGCAGGAAGATATTTATCATGTTTCTAAAATGCAAAAAAGAAATGAATATATGGTAGATAATTGTGATTTATTAATAGCTTGTTGGTCTGGAACAAAAAAGGGTGGAACTTATAATTGTATAAAATATGCTATAAAAAATAATAAAAGAATTGTTGTGATAAATCCTAATGATTTTAAAATAAAAAAATATAATTTCAAACGAGGTGATATAGATGAGTAGGGCTATTAATATAGATAGAGTTATAAAAATAGAAGAAAAAATTAAACAAGCAATTGAAGAAGGTAAAAATAAGGAACATATAGAAAGATTGTTTTTAAGCTTGGAGCGTATTGAGTATAAAATTGATAGAATAGATGATTATTCAAAGTAGAAAATAATTAATAAAAAGGAGAGAAAGAAAAGAATGAGTATTAAAGTTAATAGAATAGGAGAAAGAAATATTAATAATTTTGGTAGTGAAATGGTTATAGTTAAATATAGAATAAATAAAAATATAGATGTTTATTTTCCAGAATATAATTATACTGTTAAAGGCGTACAATATAGTAATTTTAAAGGAGGTAGAGTATCATGTCCTTACGAGAGAAGAGTATTTGGAGTAGGATATATAGGTGAAGGTGAATACAAACCCACAGAAAACGGTAAGCACACTAGAGCTTATAAGACTTGGCATGGTATGTTACAGAGATGTTATGAGGGAAAATTTCAAAATAAACATCCAACTTACAAAGATTGTGAAATCGATAAAAATTGGTTAAACTTTCAAGAATTTGGAGAATGGAATAGTAAAAATTATTATGAAGTAAAAGACGAGAGGATAGAATTAGATAAAGATATTTTAGTGAAACATAATAAAATATATTCACCTAATACTTGTATTTATGTTCCAAAAACTATTAATATGTTATTTACTAAAAGGCAAAATGATAGAGGTGAATCACCTATAGGAACAAGTCTTACCCAAAATGGTAAATATAAGGTACAATGCTGTATTATTAATCCAGAAACTGGAAAGCCTAAACAAGAATATTTGGGTTTATATGATACTCAAGAAAAAGCATTTGAGGTATACAAATATTATAAAGAGAAAAATATAAAAGAAGTGGCAAATTATTATAAAGGTTTAATACCACAAATTTTATACGACGCGTTATACAATTACGAAGTGGAAATTGATGATTAAAAATAATTAATAAAATAGGGGTGGATATTATGGGAAGAATTTACTTTAACAGATTTTTTTCTAAAATAGACGGAAAAAATATTTATGATTATGCAAAATTAGATACAAATATAAATGATTTAGAAGGGAGAATACAATATGTATATGATTTATTAAATGTTATAAAAGATAAGAATGGAATAGAATTTAGTAATGATGAATTTTGGAATGAAATATTCATTCAACGTATTAATAAAACAAGTTATATTGATTTAATGCCTAATTCAGAAACAGAATTATATTCTGAATCAAATATAGCAAAGACTTTAGAAACTATAGCAAATTATATAATGTGGTGTGACCCTAATAAAAAAAAGAAAGAACATATTAAAATATATGACAATGAAAAGAAGTTTCAAGATGCTATATCTAAAGATAGAAAATATTTTGATACATATGGAGAATCGGTAGATGACGGTGTTATTATATTAAGGAGAAAAGAAAATTACAAGAAAGCTAAAGATGAAAAAGTTACAGCTGAAGATTTAAAAAATTATCCAGAGTTAAGAGAATATAAAAAAGAAATAGATAGATTGAGTTCCTACATAAGAGAAGATAGATTGGATGAGTTTATGGAGTACATGCAAAACAAAGGACACACTAAGATTAAAACGGAAAGACAAGCTAAATCATTTTTAGTAAACCACATAGGAGAACTTAAAAAAGACATGTTGCAAGTAAAAATAGAATTAGCAAGACCTATTGTTTGGAAAGCTCCATTAAAAGATGCAGGGGAGCCCGATTGGGACGAACTTGATGAATTGGATTCTACTCATATGAAAGCTTTATTACAATTATACAGAGAATTAGAGGTGTATGATTTTCAAAGCGATTTAGGATGTATATTTAAGGATTTAGAAGATGTACTCAATGAGGTTAAATTAACTGAAAAACAAGAAGAATTATTGAATTTATGGATGAAAGGTATGACGGTTAGTAAAATAGCTAAAGAGTTAAATAAAAGCGTAGGTACAGTAAGTAAATATTTAGATAGAATAGTT
>CAJKKJ010000155.1 GCA_905200435.1 uncultured Bacillota bacterium
CCCTATCATATAATTTATATTAATGGATAATGATTTTAAGTAATTTATTAATTCAATTTTACCAAAATAATATTAAAGGAAATATTATCAACTAATTCCATATCATCATGTTTAGAAAAAAAAATAATTTTGTGCTTATAATGAAAACAATAATATTTATTATTAGCAATACCCAATTATCAAATTATCGTTTTAATTTTTTTGTTTTCTGAGAAATATAGGTAGGATTTAATTCTTGCATTATATATATTAATTCTTTTTTAGATAAAAATTTCTTATCAGTAATTATTGCTTTGGCATTATTGACGCATTCCTCTCCACAAGAAACATCATTTTTTTGGTTATATCTAGTATGAGTAAAAATATCAATATAATAGAAAAAAGATTCTTTTTTTGCTAAAGTATACCTTTTACTATCATCATAATACCAAATTTTATTACGTTCTATTTTTTTAACGCGAACTAATTCAACTAAATACAAATTTTTTGTTGATATCAAATTGAACATATTATCATCCTTTCATTTTTTGTATTAAAGATTTATAAATCTCGTCAACTAATATTTTTTCTCCCTCAATACCAATAACATACATTATTTCAGGCGCGAAATATTCATCTATTTCAAATTTTACATTTCCTTTTTTATAAACAATCCTTTTTCTCTCAAGATATTTATTTTTTTTATAACCTAAAATATCTAAAATTGAATTAACAGTTTCTCTATCTGACTCATTTATTTGTAAAGGTAAACTCTCCTTTGAACTTTTTAAAATATCTTCAGAATCATTATCATCTTTAAAATCTAAAACAATTTTATCTTCATTTTCAGTGATATTTTTGGTAATACGCGCTAAAATCTTATTAGGACTAATAAACAATTCTCTAATTTGAGTATTTTCACTAATTTTACTATACCCTTCATTTTCACAATACTCAATATAAGGTCTTATATCTTTAACAACAAAACTATATTCATATTCTAACATTTTATTTACTCCTCAATTATCATTTTTTTATAAATATAAATCTATAAATTTTTTTTCAAATAACTTGTATGTTATTATAACACATTTTACATCAAAATTAAAAAAAAGTAGAAAAATCTACTTTCCATAATAACCATTCTTATTTAAGTTATACCACTTATCAATTTCATCATCAGACTTTACATTCAAATATTTAAAAATTTCTCTAGAAAAATCCAAATTACAAACACCACCAGCAGTTATAAAATTATTATTCAAAACGGCATTCTTGCAAACATAAAATTCTTTTCCCTTATAATTTGGACATACTTTAAGTAAATATTCTAAAGTATTACCGGTATGATATATATTATCTAAATATCCATTAAAACAAAGAAAAGTAACAGCATCACATATCGCACCAACCATCTTTGAATTATCAACAAATTTGTTAATTAAATTACATAATTTATCATTTTTAAAATCATTTAATCTCCAAAAAGATCCACCACATAATATTAACATCTTATATTTATCAATATTATCAATATCATCTAAACTATAATCTGGTAAAACTCTTAGTCCGCCCTTAGAAATAACGCTCTTATCTGAAGAAACATATTTAACATCATATTTATTTCTAACCTCACGGCCAATATAACATATTTCATTATCAGCATATCCTGATTCAATATATATAAGTATCTCCACTAAAAATCAATCCTCTCAATTTTCGGTTTTATACTTTTTGGTTTAATACTACTAATAATACTATAAAAAATAACTAAAAGTGCCGAAGAAATAATTATTCCTCCAAGAATATCTGTAAACCAGTGTACACCAGAAATGATCCTACCAGCTACAATTAATAAAATCAATATAACAGATAAAATATTTTCTATATCACCAAGTTTATTCTTAAACAATTTTTTATTAATTATAATTGAACTACCACATAAACAAATACTCATAAGTGTATGTGAAGAAGGATAAGATGCTTCTAACACACCATCAATTAAAATTGGGCGATAATTAACAATGAATTTTTCAAAAAACACATATACACCTACTACTAAAATATAAAATAAAGCAAGTACATAAATTTCTTTATCAACCTTTAGTAAACTCTTTCTTTTTATTAACTGTTTTAATCCAATAAAAACATATACCAAAGCCATGACAATAGGAATATAACCTAAAACTTCAGTTATTTTATAAATAGCCATATTTGAACCAATCAAATTATGAAACAATTTATTAATATCAGCAAAACCAACCATACTCTCATTTGGACCAATTGGTTTCACATCCACATTCTTAACTAGTACAGTAAATAAAACCGCCAAAATAATTAAAATAAAACTAATTATAATATTTCTCCTCTTCATACATTACTCCTCTTAACGAAAATTTTATTAATTAATGGTTTAAAAATCAAATAAAATATATACCCTATCATACCACCTAATGTATTAGTTAATAAATCAGTTATATCAGATGTTCTTGAACTAACAAAAGGTTGCAACAATTTTATAGTCAAACTAAATATAAATGTCATAAATATAGTTTTTTAAAAAACTTCTACCTTTAATAGGATACATAAAACCAAAAAGTACCATCATCAAAACATTTAAAAATATTTGTCTTAAATAATCTCCCCTTTGATTAACCAAATCATCAAATAAATTCATATTCATATTTGAACCAAAATGATATATAAAATGATTAATCATAAAAACAAATTTTAAATTATAATGGAATATTTTTAACAATTGGCATCATTGTAAAATATAAAACAAATGATACATAAATATACATAAGTGTATTTAAATCAAAATTTTTTTCCATTTTATTGAAATTATTATATATATATTAATATAACGATATCTACTATCATAATCATCACATTATCATTATACTACTTTTTATAAAATTAGTATAGTTATTCACATCTTAAAACATCAATAATTTCTCTTTTACTAGCAATATTAGAAGGAATAAATCCAGAAATAAAAGCAAGAAAAACACTTAAAAAAATTAATAATAAACAATTTGTAAAAGACAAAACAGAAATAGTTTCAATTTCTAAAAACTTATATGCAAGTAAATTAATTAGTCTATTTGCACTAA
>CAJKKJ010000156.1 GCA_905200435.1 uncultured Bacillota bacterium
TTCTTTCTTATCATCTTCTTTAGCAACATCCATTACCAAAGCTCCATCAGATTCATATAAATAAGGTTTCAATATTTCAGTAGTAGCAGGAATATCTTTAAAACTATCAAGTTCTCCCTCAAATAGATCAAAATGACAGTTAAGTTCTTTATATACTTTCTTTATTTCAACTTTTGAAACCTCAACCATTTGTTTCCATAAATCAATATATACCTTATTACCTTTATCAATTTCAGCTGTAATTCTTCTAACCTCTTCCATTCTCTTAGGATCTTCTTTAGCAAGTTTACTAGCAAGTGGGTACATTCTACCTAAATCCTTAGCAGTTATATTAAGTTTTGGATATTCTCCCTTATAATTCTCATCAAAATAAGGAAGTTCAGGATGTTCTATTTGTAATTGTGATATTAACATACCAGCTTGTCTACCTAAATCACCTAAGTGAACATCACTAATAACATTATTGCCAAATAAAACAAGTAACCTTCTTAAAGCTTCACCAATATTAGCAGATCTCATATGACCAACATGTAAAGCCTTAGCAGCATTCGCTCCCCCAAAATCAATTACGATAGTTTTAGGTTCTTCTTTATCGACCATATCCATAAAACTTTTATTATTAAAATAATTAATTAAATAACTATCACTAAATGACAAATTAATAAAACCTGGTCCTTGAATATTAACATTAACAAATCTATCATCTAATTTATCCACTATTTTAGAAGCAATATCTCTTGGATTAGAATGATAAATAGAAGCCAAATTCATAGCAATATTAATTTGATATTGGCCAAATTCTTTTCTTGATGAAGGAACTAAAGAAACCTTATCAATTTCCATTCCTAAATCATTTATTAACTTTTTTAAATATAATTCATTTTCTTTTATTAAACTCATATTTCCTCCATAAACTAAAAAGATTCTATAGTCATAGGGACGACATTAATCGTGGTACCACCCTATTTCCATAGAATCTATGCTCTTTATTTTTAACGTGATTAAACGTTTATACTAAAGGATGCGTTCATATAAATAATTATCTAGTAGTTTGCACTATCCCTACCTCACTGTAAGTTTTTTTTATATTACTATTTCCTTATTATCATATATTATTCTTCTGGTCTCATTAATGGATACATTACAACATCTTTTATATTATCAGAGTTAGTTAATAATTGAATTAATCTATCAATTCCCATACCCCAACCTGATATTGGTGGCATACCATACTCCATTGCGCCAATATAGTCATAATCCATATCCATAGCTTCTTCATCGCCACCAGCTTTTAGACTAGCTTGTTCAAGTAAACGCTTTTCTTGTTCAACTGGGTCAACTAGTTCTGAATAACCATTTATTATTTCAGCTCCATTTACAATTAATTGGAATCTATCTGTTATAGTCTTATCTAAATCATTAGATCTTGCAAGAGGCGATAATTCTAATGGATGACCTGTTAAATATACAGGACCTAATATATTTGGTCTAGCTACTTTTTTATATAAATAGTCAACTAAATTACCATATCCTAAATTTTCAATAGGTGTTTCACTATCTAATTCAATCTTATCTTCTCTAATTTTGGCAAGTAATTTTTCTTTTGTATCATATTCTTTTATATCAATATTTGCATATTTTATAATTAATTCTCTAAATGTAACAGTTGGCCATACACCACTCATATCAACCATTTTATCTCCAATTTGAACTTCTAAGCTACCAAATAATTTCATAATAATTGATTGTAACATTTCTCTTATAAATATCATATTATCACGATAATTAAAGTAAGCTTGGTAACATTCTATCATTGTAAAGTCTTGCAAATGGGCTGCATCCATACCTTCATTTCTGAAACATCTTGCAATTTCATATACTTTTGGAATACCAGCTACAACACTTCTTTTCATATATGTTTCTGGTGCGATTCTTAAATATACATCAATATCTAAAGCATTATGATGTGCTTTAAATGGTCTAGCTACTGCACCACTTGGTTTATTATTTAAAATAGGTGTTTCAACTTCATAATAGCCATGATTATCTAAATAATTTCTAAGTTCACGAATGAATTTCATACGAATTAAAAATCTTTTTCTTGTATCTTCATTCATAATCATATCAACGTAGCGATTTCTATAACATAATTCAGCGTCAGTTAAACCATGAAATTTTTCTGGCAATGGTTTTAATGCTTTGCCTAAAAATACATATTTATCAGCTCTTAATGTTTTTTCGCCTGTTTGTGTAGTAAACATTTCACCTGTAACACCGATAAAATCTCCAACATCAATATTTGATTTAAAGAAACTATAACTATCTTCACCAACTAAATCAATTTTAATAGAAACTTGTAAATCTGCTTCAATATCTCTTAATCTTAAGAAACTAAGTTTACCCATTTTTCTCATGAATACTATTCTACCAGCAACGCTTACATCTTTAGTGCCATCTTCTAGTTTACTAGCTTCAAGTAAAGAATGTGTAACTTCATATCTTTCAGGATATGGATTACAGTATTTTTTTATTTCTTCTACTTTTCCTCTTCTTACTAATTCTTGTTCAGAAAATTGTCTCATTTATATCATCCTTCCAAAATTTATCTCGTTTCAATGTAATAATTATACTATAATAGGTACAATTTGTCTATTTTTTTTAAAAAAAATTATAAATTTACTTTATAATTTTCTTAAATAAATCATGTTTTAATTCTGTCATTTCTATTTTACTTGCAAATATAATACATTCACCCTTATGTTTAAGAAGTACACTAGCATCATCTTCAATCATTTCAGCATTTTTTAGTCTTTTAACTAAATCCTTACTTGATATATCGCTATAATCTTCTTTATTTTCATATAAAGAATTAATTTCTCCCGAGTTTGACAATTTTCAATTAAAAATCGTCAATAAGTGTTGAAAAACCTAGCTTTGTTATAATTTTGCCATTGCGTACGTTTTCATGAGGTGACATAATTATATTGAGGTTGTTATGTTATAAGACTAAACATAATAACAAAAAAGATTATTCTTATTAAACCATAGTAAAAGATTATACTAATTTAAGCGGTACAAGAGCAACTAAAGA
>CAJKKJ010000157.1 GCA_905200435.1 uncultured Bacillota bacterium
GCTGGTATTCAAAGTATATGCGCAGAAAGATGTGCATTTGTAAAAGCATTAAGTAATGGTGAAAGAAAATTCAAAGCCATATTTGTAGTAGGAAAAAAAGATGGGGAAGAATATAATGAAACATTCCCATGCGGTTACTGTAGGCAATTTATGCATTCTTATACAAATTTAGATTTTAAAATATATACGTATTCAGATTCAAAAGGTATAAACGAATATACCTTAGAAGAATTAATGCCCCATAGTTTTGATTTGTAGGTGATATTTTGGTATTTACAATAGAAGATTTTGAAGGCCCATTAGACCTTTTACTTCATCTAATAAAAGAAGATAATATAGATATATGTGATATTTCAATTGCTCGTATAACTGAACAATATTTAAGTTATATAAATGAAATGCAAAACATGAATCTAGATATAGCATCTGAATATTTAGTAATGGCAGCAGAATTGATAGAATTTAAATCAAAAACACTATTACCAAATACAAATGTAGAAGAAGTAACAGAAGAATTTAAAGAAGAAATAATTAATAAATTATATGACTATAAAGAATATAAAGACTTTAGTGAAAATTTAAAAGCACTTGCTATTAAAAGAAGTACTATGTTTGATAAAGCACCAAGTGATTGTCATGAATTTGTAAGCTATGAAGATTATAAAAATATGGGAAGTGCTGATGATTTAAAGTTAGCACTAGAAAAAGTTTTACAAAATTTAAACGATATGAAACCAATAGAAACAAAAGTTACATATAAGGAATACTCAGTATATGAAAGAAGTAAAGAAATTAAAAAAATCATCTTTGATAAAAAAAGAGTATTATTTAATGAACTGTTTAACGTAAAATCGAGAGATTATATAGTAGTTACATTTTTATCAATTTTGGATTTAGCAAGAAACCATGAAATTAAAATTGAACAAGAAAACAATTTCTGTGATATTTATTTATTAGGGGGGACAGCATGAATTATAGTGAAATATTAGAAGGTTTGCTCTTTCTATCAGGCGATGAAGGAATAAGTGAAGAAACAATTAAAAAAATCCTTGAACTTGATAATATAGACGAAATAGTTAATGAATTAGAAAAAAAATATGAAACAAATAGTGGCCTAAAATTAATTAAATTTGGTTCAAATTATAAATTAGTTACCAAAAGTGAATATGCTGAATATTTTAAAAAATTAGCTGACAATTATGCTGTTGGCCCAGTAAGTCAAGCAGGCTTAGAAATACTTGCCATAATAGCATACAATGAACCAATTACTAGAATTCAAATAGATGAAATAAGGGGCGTGAATAGTAGTTATGCCTTAAGAAAATTATTAGTAAGAGGCTTAATAACAGAATGTGGAAAATCAGATGTAGCTGGACATCCTAACCTATATAAAACAACTGATAGATTTTTAGATTATTTTGGTTTAAAATCAAAAAATGATTTAATACCAGTTAATAAAGAATTTGAAATTATTGAAGATGTTGATTTATTTACAACAAAATATAAAGAAAATGTTTGAAAACAATTATAAATGTGTTATAATTGTTTTATGCACGTGTGGCGGAATGGTAGACGCGGCAGACTCAAAATCTGCTGGAGGCGACTTCGTGGGGGTTCAAGTCCCTTCACGTGCACCAATTTGCAATGAATCCCTAATAGGGATTTTTTTAATAAATAGTGCTTATAAAATTATTATAGTTTTTGGGGGTGCCTTTTTGGATAAAAATGATTATAAAAAACTTGAAAAAAATAATAAAATAGAATTAGGTAAAGCAATATATAATATTCGAAAAGAACAAAAAATGTCTCAAGAACAATTTGCAGAGTCACTAGGTAGAATATCTGGCAAAGTAGTTAGCAGATGGAAATGTGGTATGTGCAGACCAAACGATGAAATTATAATATTAATAGAAAAAAAATTTAATGTTTCTTTAAAAAAATTTTATTCTTCTCAGATACAAATATTAGCAAAATGTATATTAATAAAATTGTACTAAAAAACACAGAAGATATTAAATGTTACTCAATAGATACAACTATAAAAAATAATGATTATCTGATTTATAAATATGGTAGTATTGATTTATTTGAATTTGAGGAAATGGGAAATGATATACTTTTTAACTTAAATGAATATCTTAAAGGTGGTAATTTCTTTTTTGATGTTAATTCTAAAACAATAAAAAAACAGAATAATAAAAATTTTACTCTGATATTTAGTTGTTTAAAAAATAGAAGTCGGGATATAGAAAAATACAAATATCAGTTTACTACAAATTAAAAAATATATAAACATTTAAATTCTACATGTAGAGTGGTTGTATATTCAATAAAAAATAGTAAAATTTAAATTGAAATTAAGGTGAACAATATGCAAGAAAAACTAATAACAATAAATAATCTTTATAAAAAATACAAAAATTCTAATTATGTATTTGAAGATTTTTCATATAAATTTAATAAAACAGGTTTTTATGTATTATTTGGTGAATCAGGATGTGGTAAAACAACACTCTTAAATATATTGGTAGGTGTAATACCATACAATAAAGGAACAATAAGTATAAACGGAATTGACTATGAAAATCAAATTAAAGGAAACAATTACATCAGCTATATAACGCAAGAACCATATTTTATAAATTATCTAACACTAAAAGAAAACATTGAATTATGCTCAAATAATATAGAACAAATAAACGAATTATTAAAAGTATTTTCCTTAGAAGATAAAATAAATAATTATCCAAATCAATTATCTGGTGGTGAAAAAGAACGACTATCGATCTTAATTGCGCTCCTAAAAAATAAAAAAATAATACTACTAGATGAACCAACAGCATCTTTAGATTATGAAAATAAAAAAATAATATTTGAACTCTTAAAAAAAGTAAGTAAAAATGTTTTGGTAATATGTTCTACTCATGATGAAGATGTATTTTTATATTGTGATGAAACAATAAATTTTAATGAATTGAACAAATATAAAAATAAATTTACAACAAGTAAAAAATTATTAAATGAAATTTCCAATTATAAAGTAGATGATTTATATAAATATATAAAAAAAGAAAGAAATTTAGAAAGAA
>CAJKKJ010000158.1 GCA_905200435.1 uncultured Bacillota bacterium
ACACCAACAACATTATTAGATTTCTTTAAAAAAGATTTTTTATTAGTAATAGATGAATCCCATGTTACAATACCGCAAGTAAGAGCTATGTATAATGGTGATCAGGCAAGGAAACAAGTCTTAGTAGACTATGGCTTTCGTCTTCCGTCAGCTAAAGATAATAGACCATTAAAATTTGAAGAATTTGAAAGTAAACTTGATAATGTAATATATCTATCAGCAACCCCAGCAGAATATGAAATAGAAGCATCAAATAATCGTATAATAGAACAAATAATAAGACCAACAGGTTTATTAGATCCAAAAATAGAAGTAAGACCTTCTAAAAATCAAATAGATGATTTAATAAAAGAAATAAATGTCAGAATAGAACAAAATGAAAGAGTTTTAATAACAACTCTAACCATCAGAATGGCTGAAGAATTAACAAAATATTTAGAAAAAGTAGGAATTAAAGTAGCATACCTTCATAGTGAAGTAAAAACTCTTGATCGTCTAAGAATAATAAGAGATTTAAGATTAAAAAAATATGATGTCTTAGTAGGAATTAACCTACTAAGAGAAGGATTAGATATCCCTGAAGTAAGCTTAGTCGCGATTCTAGATGCTGATAAACAAGGATTCTTGAGAAGTGAAAGAAGTTTAATTCAAACAATAGGTCGTGCAGCGAGAAATGCAAATGGAAGAGTAATAATGTATGCTGACACAATAAGTGATTCAATGGCATCAGCAATCAAAGAAACAGAAAGAAGAAGAAGCATCCAAGAAAAATATAACGCAGAACATAATATTGTACCAAAAACAATTATCAAGGAAATAAGAGATGTCATAAGTAATATAGATTCAGAAAAAGAAGAAAAGAATTTATCAAAGAAAGAAAAAGAAAATATGATAATTAAAATTGAAAAAGAAATGCAAGAAGCTGCTAAAAATCTTGATTTTGAAAGAGCAACAGAATTGAGAGATATTTTATTTGAATTAAAAGAAAAGAAATAGGACGATATCAAATTTAATTGATATGTGTTATAATTAATAAAAGAAAGGATAAAAAATATGAACAAAGTATTATTAGATTTAGGATTTATAGAAATAAGGTGGTACTCTGTAATAATGTTGTTAGCAATACTATCAGCTTCTTACGTAATACTAAAAGAAGCTAAAAAGAAAGGATTTACTGAAGACTTTTTAAATAATTTATTCTTTTACACAATTATATGTGCCATAATTGGAGCAAGACTATATTATGTAGCATTTAACTTTCATGAATATCAAAATGATTTACTAGGAATATTCAGAATCTGGGAAGGTGGCCTAGCAATTCATGGAGGAATAATAGGAGGATTATTATTTATAACATTCTATACTAAAAAATATAAAGTAAATGAATTATTGCTACTTGATATTATAGTAGTAGGTTTAATATTAGGTCAAATAATTGGTAGATGGGGAAACTTCATGAATGGTGAAGCATATGGTCCAATAACCACATATCAAACGTTAAAATCGTTATTTATACCAGAATTTATAATAGAAGGAATGAAAATAAATGGTATTTACTATCATCCAACCTTTTTATATGAATCATTACTAAATGTAATAGGTTTAATAATTTTATTAATAATAAGAAAACAAAAATATACAAAAGTAGGAGAATTAACCGGAACATATCTAATATGGTATGGAATAGTAAGATTCTTAATTGAAATATTAAGACAAGATGCTTTAATGCTTGGACCAATTAAAATTGCTCAATTGGTATCAATAGTAATGATTATAATTGGTTTAATAATGATTATAAAAGCAAAAAGAACATCTAGATTTGAAAATTTATACAAGGAGGCTCGAGTAGGTGAAATCAAATTTTGACTGTATAATAATAGGAGCAGGTATTGCTGGTTTAACAGCAGCTATTTATTTAAAAAGGGCAGGTAAAAATGTTGTAATAATCGAAAAAAGTATACCTGGTGGCCAAATATTAAAAACAAATAGTATAAAAAACTATCCTGGATTTGTTGAAATAGATGGATTTAGTTTAATAAGAAAAATATTAGACCAAATAGATAATTTAGAAATCCAAATAATAAAAGAAGAAGTAAAAGAAATAAAAAATTTAGAGGTTATAACTGATAATAATATATATTCAGCATCCAATATCATCCTTGCAACAGGTAGAAAACCAAGAATACTTGGTCTTCAAAATGAAAATGAATTAATTGGTAAAGGTATATCATTCTGTGCCTCATGTGATGGAAATTTATTTAAAAATGAGGAAGTTGCTGTCGTAGGTGGCGGTAATACAGCATTTGAAGAAGCATTATATTTATCAAATATATGTTCGAAAGTTTATTTAATTCATCGAAATGAAAATTATAGAGCTGAAAACTATTTAATAAATGAACTAAAACAAAAACAAAATGTTTTCCTTATGCCAAATGAAATAATTACTAAACTAAATACCAAAGATGGTTATTTAGAAAGTATTGAAACCGATAAAAATAAATATAATATAAAAGCATTATTTGTGGCAATTGGCCAAGTACCATCAATTATTAAAATAGAAGGTTTAGAAACTGATAATGGTTATATAAAAGTAAACAATAAAATGGAAACAAATATAAATGGTATATATGCTTGCGGAGATTGTATAAAAAAAGATGTTTACCAATTAACAACTGCGGCATCAGATGGAACAATAGCAGCAACAAGTATAATTAATAGGTGCTAATATGTCATTTACATCAGAAGTTAAAAATGAAGTAAGTAAATTAGATTTTACTGAAGCAGAAAATATAGCAGAATTATCTGCGCTTATAACAACAACAGCAGAAATTGATGCAACAATAAAAATAACAACTGAAAATGCATCAGTTGCACGTAAAATATTTTATACAATAAAACAAATATTTGATATAAATGTAAAAATAACAGTAAGAAAAGGATTCAATTTTCAAAAAAAATATTTATACATATTAGAAATAACTAAAAATGTTGATAATATACTAGAAACATTAGGAATAGAAAACAATATAACTAGTAAATATATATATGATGATGAAGAAACTTTAAGAGCATAGATCGGAAGAGCA
>CAJKKJ010000159.1 GCA_905200435.1 uncultured Bacillota bacterium
TGCATCATTTATTTTTATATCGGAACATTTTCCAGTAAATAAAAGACCCTCTCCATTGTTCCACATTGATTTATTATTACTCATTTTATTCTCCTTTTCTAATAAGTGCCAATAGATAACTATTGACACTTATATTTTATAATGTTGATTTTTGTATTATATCTCTTATTTCTTCAACATCTTCTTTTACTTCTTGAATCACACCAATATTTTTTGCTAATTTATCAATAGTTTCTTGATATTTTTCCTCCCTTGCTTGATTCTTTTTATTTGTATCAATAAGTAACCATACAAATAATACCCCAAAACTAATTTGTGATACGTCAATACTCATTAGTTCATTCAAATTTTAACCCCCTTAGTTATAATATTCTACATTGTCTTTAGTGTAATCACCTACTGTTACGCCTTCTCTTTCATAATGCCATAAAGTAACTCCATTGTCAAATATTGCTTTTAATTCTTCTAAATGTTCACGTGGCACATTTTCTCCAATAATATTACAATTTACTGTTTTTATATAATTATAATAATATCTATTACGAATTTCAATATTCATAACTTTATTTTGTTTATATCCAAAAAAAGCGAAATATCTTCCTAACCTTTCAAGGTAATCTATATCAAGTGTAAATCTATAAAGCGTAATATTTTTTTCTCCATTTTCAAGTCCATAGTAAACATCACTTCCCATTGAAACAATAGTATTTGGTGTTGATTTTAAATCACTTTCAAGCGCCATTTTTGATTGTATAGTTTGCTGAACATCTAAATTATTTCTTTGTGTCTGTTGATTAAAGTTTAAATAACTTGAATAAGCATTAAGTCCTCCACTTGCTACTCCAAATAAATTTCCATTAAGTAAACTACCTATACCACCAAGCACACCACTTGCCATATTGGGTACTAATTGTTGTTTTGCAAATTTATTAGACATAAAAGCATTTTGACTTGCCATTTTTATATCTTGTGAAGTCTGATTTTTATTACTAGCGTACCATTGATTGTAGGCTGAACTACTGCATGGTATTTCATGTGCGTCTGAACTTACAAGACCTTCTAAATTACCGTTAACATCACCCTTGTAATTTTTTATAAATAAACTATAAGAACACCTATCAGATATTGAGTTTCTAACATATACACTTGATACCCTATCAAAACATAAATGATATTTAATTTCCATTGGTGGGTTTAACCCGTCGGTTAGCATTGCGAAAGAGTAAGGGTAATTATATAATCTTGATTCTTTTCTATAATCAAATTCAGCACCAACTTTAAGCTCTGGAACATAATTATATGGTATAAATTGTCCTAATTTTTTAACCCTATTTGCATGACCTTGAATCCTAAAAACATTTGCATTATCGGTAAGTGTAGGAGTATCTTCTGAAATTTTTCCAAAACGTTCAACATCATATGGAACTTTTACAAGACCTAAATCACTTTCACTAATAAAAGGTACATATTGTATAGATTGAATAGCTGAACAGTTACCAAGAATTGAAATATCATTATCACTAAAATCTGCCATTGAAGGGTTTAGATAATAAAAATATAAAGCACTTGGTAAATCATAATTTGTACTCACCCAACTATCATAATCAGCTATTAAAATTTCTCTTTGCTTCATTATACTTTATCTCCCTTCTTTAAACTTGGTGCTGGGTTTATTGATTCACCATTAGTATCTCTTATTTCCCAATGTGAATGTGGACCAGTTGAACTACCAGTCGAACCAATTTTTCCAACTTCTTGACCCCTTGTTACTGTATCACCAACAGATACAAGAATTTTTGATAAGTGCATATATCTTACAATATATCCTTCTGATGTTTCTAAGAATATATAATTACCCATTGATTCATCATATCCAGTTTTAATTATTGTCCCAGTTTTACTAGCAATAGTAGGAGTACCTTTTGCAACACCAATATCTGTTCCGTGGTGGAATTTTTTAGTGCCAGTTACAGGGTGGATTCTCCAACCATAAACTGAAGTCACAGTTCCACCTTTGATTGGGCATAGCCAACCACTACCCAATTCGTTACTGTATGATTTGTAACCGTTAAGGTCAATTTCTTCATTTGGTAGCCATCCGTTACCATTATTTTCTGTAACTGTTCCATTAATATTTCCGCTCGAATCTAATGTAGCAATACTTCTTACTTCGTAATCCTCACCAAAAAACATTTTGCATTCTTCTCTTCTTCTTGCTTTTAATCCTTCTAATACAACTCCGTTTGATGTAATTTTGAAATTTTCCCAAACACGTCTTACATATTCCTTATCATTTATATTTTCAACTAAAGCCCTTGTTAGTGTGTTATCACCAGTTATTGCGCCAACTCCACAGTTATATGCAACAGAAACAAGTGCATCGAATTGACATTGTTTATCAAGTCCCATACCTTTGAAAGTTTCCAATATTCTACTTGCATAATTTTTATTTTTTAAATCATAAGAAATTTTTGCTCCAGTTTCTTCAGCGACTGGTTGTTGTGCCACCAGTTCAGAATATATCGACGGTTCACCATGCTTTGTAACACCGTATGCAATAGTCCAGTAACCACCACTATCTTGGTATTTATAAGGTGCGAAACCTTCAAATCCTTTTATAAATCTAAAGCCTTTAGCTGATAGTTTCCCGTCTTCCCATAAAATACCACTTCCTCCGATATCGTTAGTTCTTGTTAATACTTTACCCATTGGAACTGCTGAAATTACAACTAAACTATCGTTATGCTTTCCTATTACTTCTTTACTTTTTTGTACGTAATCACCGTAGTTAATACCCTCGTCCTCTATGTTAAAAGTTGGTAAGTTGTCAACCCACCTAGGAACATGACATCTATCTACAAAAGAAGGCATAAAATATGTATCATAATAATATGTGTTAAAAACATCAAGTTTTAAATAAAGTGTAGTGTTATTATCATTTATTACTTGTTTACTAACTATAAAATAAAAGTATTTATAATCAACTATTAAATAGTCGAACGTTTGCAATTCATTAATTGATTTTGGAATTGCAATAGAATTTAGTGTCGAATGTGCTTTTATATTCCTATCAAATAATAAAC
>CAJKKJ010000160.1 GCA_905200435.1 uncultured Bacillota bacterium
TATAGCTCGCATATTTCTAATTAAGGGTATTATAAAAGAGTGATTTTTCATCACTTCTATATTGACAATTCATTCTTCAAATTTATTGTCGACCAACACTATTTGACAAAGAACCTTTATAATAATTATTTTTCGTCATTACTTAAATCTAGTTCTATGCTGTCTACCATATAATCTTTTTCTACACTTTTTATGTTTAAATTTTCAATGAATAAAGTTGCCTTAAAATCTTTAATTGAAGCATTAATTGCATCTTCCAACTCTTTATTTAAACTTAAATCCAAATTTTTAATTGGAGTTTTTAATGAAACATTATTATTTGTTTTTTCGCCTCTTGCTTGACTTATTATATTCATAATTAATTCGCCATTTTTCATTTCAGATTCAAAGTTAAAATCTAAAGGCTTAATTTCAGTAATATGAATTGATTTTTGATTTTTAAATAATTCTTGATATATTTCTTCTGTAATAAAT
This sequence comes from uncultured Bacillota bacterium, assembly GCA_905200435.1. GTDB lineage: Bacteria > Bacillota_I > Bacilli_A > RF39 > UBA660 > CAG-884. The sequence goes on from CAJKKJ010000160.1 coordinate 475, forward strand.
GGGAAGAAAATACTAAAGTCTTGTAATAGTTTATAAAGAATTGTATAAATAGTTTTTTGACCTGAGCATCTAGGGACGTCACCAAACTCTTCGGGTCTATATAATCTATGTTTTACAATTTCAATATAATTATCACAGAAATTCCAGAAAAACTTTTCAAGAGTATTTAATGCTATGCCTACTTCGTATTCATCTAAATATTTAATAAATCCTTTTTCCATTTCTTGAAAACTTCCCAAAATCCATTTATCAATGTATTCATAATCATTAAATTCTCTATCTTCATAATCAGTTAAGTGCATTTCAATAAATTTTGATACATTCCATATTTTATTAATTAGTTTTTTTCCTCTTAATAAAGTTTCTTCACTAAATACTATATCCGTACCTAGTCTTCCAGATCCAGCCCAATAACGTATTACATCTGCCGAGTATTGAGTAATTAAGTCAATTGGTTCAACTTTACTATTGCCTTTACTCTTACTAATCTTTTCTCCCTTACTAGCCATAACAAATCCTGAAATCATTACATTATTCCATGGCTTTTGTCCAAAGTGATAGAATGATTTTACGATTGTATAGAAATCCCAAGTTCTAATAATTTCCGAAGCATTTGTTCTTAGACTCATTGGTTTTAATATACTTTCGTAATTTTCTTCGTCACCATATCTCATGTTAATAAGAGGTGTGACAGATGAAGTTGCCCAAGTATCCATAACATCTGTTTCAGGGTTGAATTTTGTGCACCCACATTTTGAACACTTCTCAACATATGGTTTCTGTGTTAATGGATTAACAGGCAAATCTTCTTTTCTTGCAAATATTGGTTCACCACAATCTTTACAATACCATACTGGGAACGGAACACCAAAATATCTTTGTCGAGATATACACCAGTCCCAAGCAATATTATTAACCCATTCATCATACCTATTGTGCATGTGTTCGGGATGCCATTTAATTTCATTACCAATTTTAATGAAATCTTCTTTATGATTCATAATATCTATAAACCATTGATTCATTACTGAATATTCTACTTCTCTTCCACATCTTTCATGTGTTTGAACTTCATGTTCTATTTCTTCTATTTTTACAATATATCCGCCTTTTTTTAAATCTTCTATTATTTGTTTTCTTGCTTCTTTAATCTTTAATCCACCATAGTTAGGTACTGAGTTTGTAATTTTTCCATCTTCAGTAAAAATATATTTTAATGGTAAATTATATTTTTTCCACCATTCAATATCTGTTTGATCTCCAAAAGTACAGCACATAACAACACCTGTACCTTTGTCAATAGCAACTTTTTCATCAGCCATAATTGGTACTTCTAAATTTACTACTGGAATACTTGCTGTTTTACCAATTAAGTGATTATGTTTTTTATCCTCTGGATTAACAAATACACATACGATTGCCGGTAATAATTCAGGCCTTGTTGTCGCTATTGTAAATTCTTCGCCATCTTCAACTGTTTTAAAATTAACATAATTAAATGTTGTCGCTGTTGTTTTTGTTTCTAATTCTGCCTGTGCTATTGAAGTTAAACATTCGTTACACCATAATGCTGGACTTTCTTTATGATAGCAATGTCCTTTATTAATTAAATCTAAAAAAGATAATTGACTTACTTTTATTGTTGATGGGCTAACAGTTTTGTAATGAATATTCCAATCTGTACTAACCCCCATTTTACTAAATAATTCTTGAAAGTCTTCTTCATATTTATCAGTTGTAGCATAACATAGTTTGGAGAATTCTTCTCTTCCAATTTCAGAAGCCTTTTTACCTTGTTCTTTTTCAACTAATCTTTCACTAGGTAGACCATTATCATCAAACCCAAATGGATAAAAAATGTTATATCCTCTTAATCTCTTGTATCTAGCGATCATTTCTGTCTGTGAATATGAGAATATATGACCTATATGAATTTTTCCACTAACTGTTGGTGGTGGAGTATCAATTGAATAAACCTTTCTATTATCTGGTTTAAATTCATATACTTTATTTTCTTTCCAATAATTTAACCATTTTGTTTCTTTTTCTTGTGCATTATATTTTTTATCTAACATTTTAATCATCCTTTCTTATAATAAAAAAAGTCTATAACGAAAGGACGAGTTGCTCGCGGTACCACCTTTCTTATAGACTAGACTATCACTTAATACTTTAACGCAGTAAACGCCATATCCTACTATATTCAGATAGAGAACTCACAAGCTACCTTCAAATGAATTAATTATTAGTTCACACCATACACTAACTCTCTTTAAGTAATTCTATTTTACTCTTCTTGGTCCTAGTTTTTTATTTTTTTCGCTAATTGTATTATATCATAATACTTATATTTTTTACAAGACCAAATTATTTATTTCTTCTATAAGCTAAAATAATGCTAACAAAAGCTGTTAGCATTTATATTAGTTGTTATTATTTTCTTCCAATTATTCCATAATATCTTCTGATTAATTTAATACCCTTTTCAGTACTGTTTTGTTCAACATATTTTTCAAATATTTCTTTTTCTATTGGTTTTCTTTCATAATCATTAGATGATTCTGCAGAGAAATCATCTAATATTGGTGTTTTAACTAGTAAGGCATAC
>CAJKKJ010000161.1 GCA_905200435.1 uncultured Bacillota bacterium
TTCTTCATTCTAATTTTATAAGATTCAGTATTTGCTCCTAAATATTCTTTAATTTTATCAACAGATAATTTTGATCCTACTTTAACGGTAATATTAGGATTAATATTTACCTCTTGACTTGCACTTGTAACTGTTAATTTACCATCAATTTTATTTATTTTATAATTTGAAGCAATATTCTCGTTATCTCTTATAATTTGTACATCAACAATAACATTTTCAGAAGTACCAACATATAGTTGTTTTCCTTCAATAGCTACAACGATTTTTTCGCCTTCCAATAAAACACCTGTATTATAAGAAAAACTTTTACCAGTTAAAGTTTTTCCATTATATTTTTGTCTTACTGTATCAGCATAAATATAAAGAATTTCTGGAACTGGCTCAATACTGATAGTTCCATCGATAATTTCAATGTTTCTATAACATTCTTTATTTGTAATTGTAATGCTATTTTTATCAATGACATTATTATTATCTTTATTGTCTTTTACATCTTTTACATTTCCAACAACAAGTATATTACTTACAGTATCATTATAATATAATGTTCCATTTTCAGTCTCTTTATTATCAAAATAAACTTTAAATCCATTATCTGAATATTGTTTACCATTATATACTTGGCTAGATGAGTTTGCAACAATTCTTACAACTTTTTCAGTTGGTAAAATTTCAAATTCTGATGATGCACTATTTTGTTCGTAGTTAGTATTAGTTATAGTAATTCTTATATTGTATTTACCAACTAAAGTTGGTCTTATTTTAACCCAATTTTCACTACCAACAGGTGCATATTCTATTTCATAATCGCCACTACTTAACTCATCAGCTCCATTTATTATAGGTTCAATATTATAATTTTCCCCATAATATAATTTTTCAGTAAATCCTATGCCTAAATTGGTTAGTTTCTTTTTAGCTACATCAACTCTTAATATGTGATACATAAGATTTATCATTTTCATCTTTTATTGTTAATATTGCTGAATGGCTACCAGCACTAAGACTTTCATTTACTTTAATAGTCCAAGAAGTATTTGTAGCATCTGGTTCTATTATAGCTTGATTAGGCCCCTCAATTGTAAAACTATCATAATTATCTAATGTGATATTCTTTATAGTTAGAGGTGTCAATCCTTTATTTTTAATAATTATTTTTTGTTTTAAATCATCATAACCATACATAGTATTAAAGTAAACATCACTAGCTTGTAATCCTTCATTTTCCTTAACTACAATAGAATCTGTATATGTAGCATTGCTATTAAGAGAAGTAACTGTATATACAGCTAATAACATGGTATCGATTTTACTTTCTACCCCAGTTGATAGTCTAATATATGCAGAATGATTATAGTCCACTATATTTCCGAAAGTTATTCTACCAGTATCTTCTTTTATTACTGATGCCGCTGTTGTGTTAGATGTAGCAGCACTATTAAATAATACCATACTCTTAATATCAAGAGCAGCTCTTGTACCACTTAATAAACTTCTAGAATCAAAAGTCCCATCGTTAACAATAATTTTAGTACTTTCATCCTGATTAAATATAGCACCAAATTCTGAACTGATATTATTATGGCATATATAAGTTCCACCATTAATAATTAAACTACCGTTGGAAATATTAGAATTATAAGCAATATTTATTAAAGCACTATCAGTAGTGTTGTGAACTATTTTACCGGTTTTACTTTCACTACTATCTTTAATAATAACTGTAGCTCCAGATACTTTAAAATATATGTTTAAAGCGTCTGTACTTACCTGCAATTCATTACCGTTTAAATCCAGTGTACGAGTGGTAGCATTGCTATCAACATCTAATGATGGTAAAATTCTTTCTTTTATAGCACTCGTTAAATCTATATTTTTGCCAAGTTTTATTTCATCAGCGGTTGTGTCATTTACAGCTGTTTCCCATTCACTTGCTTCATTAATTATAATTGTTTTAGCATCAATATTCATTATATTGGTAAAAAACATCATGCAAACAAATAAGAATGACAACACTCTTAATTCAATTCTTTTTATTCTCATACAACATCCACCTATTCTTTAATCAATTATAACAAAAAAAAATTTTTTATTCAATACTTTTTTAGTTTTTTTACATGTATTAACAAATTGCATTAAATCAAAATATTACCTCATCAATTATTACACTATTATCTTTTTTTCTTACCTTTATTTCTTTAACGAATCTTTCTAGAAACATCTTTTTTTCAGGATTATTTAAATGAATAAAATTATCTTTTAAATTTACTATAACTTCTTTTATTATCTCTTCATTAATTATTTTTTCTTCATTTATTTCATTTTTTGTTTTATCTAATTCATTATTTAGTACTTCTAATTTAGAATCAATTACACTTTTTACTTCTTTAAAAGTATCATAATCAATTTCATCATTACTGAATAATTCTGTCATATCTTTTTTCTTTTTATTTAATTTGCGAGTTTGCTCTTGTAAATCTAAAGTATCATTATTTTCTATTACCCTTTTTTCTTTCTTTAAAATACTTTTATCAAATTCTAAATCCTTAATATTCTCTAAATAATTAATAAACGCATTTTCTATTTTAATATGAGAAAATCCTGGAGCATCACAGTTATTGTTGTTATGTCCATTGCACTGATAAGTAATATATTTTTTACCACTTTGAAGTTGCTGTCTAGCATGATATTTGCTTCCGCATAAACCACATCTTAATACTCTAAAATAATAGGTATCATCGGAAGAATATTTCTTATTATGAAATTTCTTTCTTTTTTTCATTAAATCACTAACGTTATTAAACAAGTCTTCAGAAAGTATTGGTGTTATATTTTTACTATTTACTTCAAAACCATTCTTTCTTCCTACTCCATATCTCACATTACCAATATAAAGAGGATTAGTAAGTATTGAGTAAATGGTTGATTGATTCCAATGTCCTCCTCTTTTTGTTGGTACATTTAAGTCTTTTAACTTTTTAGCAATTTTAACCATTGATTCACCATCTAAATACCAATTAAATATTTTCTTAACATAAATTGCTTCATTTTTATTAACTTTAAGCTTTCCTT
>CAJKKJ010000162.1 GCA_905200435.1 uncultured Bacillota bacterium
CTCCAATATAATTGTACCACAATGTAAGTAAATGTCAAGTAAAAGTAAATAATATTTTGATTGTAAATAAAAAAATATAGAATAAACTATATTTTTTAAAATTAACTAAATATATGAAATTTTATTATTATTTTTGTCATATATTTCTTCAATTATACCACCGGCTATACATTCATCATTTAAATATAAAACGCAAGCCTGACCAGGCGTTACAGCTTTTACACCTTGTGGATATAGTACTTTTATTGAATCATCTAAATATTCAATGTTTACATCTATATCAGGTTGTCTATATCTAAATTTTGCTGTGCATTTTGAAGGCCTTTTATCTGATAAATAATTAATGTCTGTTATTAAAGCACTATAGGAATATAAATATTTGTTTTCATCACCAAATGCAACATACAATATATTTTTATTTAAATCTTTACCAACAACAAACATTTTATCTGTATTACCACCAATATTTAATCCTTTTCTTTGGCCAATTGTATAATACATTAAACCAACGTGTTCACCAATTTTTTCATTGGTTTCGATATTTACAACTATGCCTGGTTTATTAGGTAAATAATTTGATAAAAATTGTTTAAAGTTTCTTTCTCCTATAAAACATATTCCGGTTGAATCCTTTTTACGTGCAGTTACTAAATCATATTCAGATGCAATCTTTCTAACCTCAGGTTTGCAAATATCTCCTAACGGGAATAAAACATCTTTAAATATATCTTTATTAACTTGTGACAAAAAATAACTTTGATCTTTATTTGTATCAACTGCTTTATATAATTTACCATCAATACATCTAGCATAATGACCAGTTGCAATTTTATTCGCACCTAATCTTTTAGCTTCTTTAACGAACATGTCAAACTTAATATATTTGTTGCACATTATATCTGGATTTGGTGTTCTTCCTTTTTTTAATTCGTCTAAAAAGTAAGTAAATACATAATCCCAATATTCTTTAACAAAATCGATTCTATGTAAAGGAATACCTATTTTTTCGCATACTGCAAGTGCATCATTATAATCTTGTTCTTGAGGGCATATATTGTTATTTAAATTAGGATTACCATTAAAATCATTATTTACTAAACTATCCCAATTTCTCATAAATAAACCAATTACATCATAACCAGCTTTTTTAAGTAAAATAGCAGCAACACTACTATCTACTCCTCCACTCATTCCTATTACAACTTTCTCCATCAAAATCACCTAGTGCTATTATACTATTTTATATGAATTTTAACAATATTTTTGGTAAAATTATTCCTTCATATAATGATAAAATTAAAGAAATTCCTATTATTATAATATATAATAATAAATATTTTTTATTTACATTTCTAAAACTTATGTTTTTTCCTTTAAATAATGATAAAATCAAATTACCAGATATTGATAAAGAAAATAATAACATAATACTATATATAACAATATATATTAAACCAGATGGTATAAAATATAGAGTGGAAGCACTATAATAATTGGTAACTTTAGTTAATAAAACCATATATAATCCAGTAATAAAGTTTTTACCAAAAAATATAAGTGTTCCTGTAAAAAAACCAGTAATCGATAAACCACTTATAAAAATCAATGATAATAAAATAGTATTAAATAAAAAACATTTAATAAATAACTTAAAATATTTAGCATTTTTAATGTTATCAATATACTTATTTACAAAATTTATACATTTTACTTTATCGTCGTATGATATAAAAAAATAGAAAAATATTCCTGCAGCTAATCCAACTAATGCTATCGTAAAAATAAAATATAATGTTTTCTTGTTTTCTTTAAAAAAATTAATTATCTTGTCCATTTTTTCACCCAATTAATTTTATTAAAATAATTAAAATATATTCCTTTTTTTTATAAAATATTATATAATTAAATTGAGGTGTAATAATGAAAAAAAATAAAAAAAATATGCCACCTAAAAAGAAGCATAATGTAACAAAAATATTTGTATGGATTATGTTAATAATTATGGTTGCATCAAGTGTAGTACCACTTGTTATATATGCTATTCAAGGAAATTAAAAGAACTCAAATTGTTATGAGTTCTTTTTTTGTTTTTTTAATAAATCTCTTATTTCCTCAAGTAAAACTACTTCATCATTTTTCTTAGTTTCTTCAGTTTTAGCTTCTTCCTTTTTCTTTTCTTTTTTCTCTTTAGCTTCTTTTATTTCATGGAACTTATTCATAAATTTAACTACTATAAATAAGCAAAAAGCAGTTGCTAAGAAATTAATGATATTTTGAAGAAATACACCATATTTTATTGCAGCATCACCAATTTTTAATGATAAACTAGTAAAGTTTACGCCACCAATTATAATTCCTATAAGTGGCATAAATATATCATCTACTAACGATTTAACAATTGTATTAAATGCATTACCAATAATTAAACCTACAGCTAAATCTAATACATTTCCCCTTGAAATAAACGTTTTAAATTCTTTTAAAAACTTTTTCATTTTATTACCTCCAACAAATTCATAAATTCATTTTTTATTTTTTCTAATTCCATTTCTGTTTTAGCTTCAAATCTTAACGATAACCTTGGGGTTGTATTTGAACATCTAATTAAAGCCCAACCATCATTAAATTCAACTCTTATACCATCAATATCTATATATTTATATTTTTTTCCTATAACATATTCTTTAATTTTTTGAATTATTTCTTTTTTATTTTCTTCTTTTACTTCTACGAACAATTCATCAGTAGAATAATACTTATTGAAATCAGCGGATAACTCTTCTAATGTAACACCAGATGATAATATCTCAATAACTCTCAAACCAGCATATAAGCCATCATCAAATCCTAAAAATTTATCTTTAAAAAACAAATGTCCAGAATATTCACCGCCAAAATCAAAATCGCCCGTTTGCATCATCATATTTGTGTATGATGCACCAGTTCTATACATAACTGGTTTAATATCTAATTTCTTTAACTCATCAATCAATGTTTGTGAACATTTCACATCAAATAGCGCATTTCTGTACTTTAAATTTTTGTTTAG
>CAJKKJ010000163.1 GCA_905200435.1 uncultured Bacillota bacterium
AATGATATAATTGGCATTAAATAACTTATTGTTATCTTTTTCTATCATTTCTTCCAATGATGATTGTTCTGGTATTTTACATGACATACTTTTAGATAGTTTCAAAAATGGTAAACCCTTATATAATTGATATCCTTCTTTTGCATATGAATTACGAACTGACATTACAATTGAAGCAATTTTATTTTTAATTTCTTCTTCTAATGTTTTTATCTTTTTCTTATGCATTTGTGAAACTAAAGATTTACTTAGTTTTTTATATTGTTCTATTTGACTTATAATGCCTGATTTTTCAACACTAGTTTCTAATTTTTGCTTTACTTCTTCAACAAGACTTTCATTAGAACCGAAAGAACCGAACTGCCTTTTAATTAATTTATCAATATATTCACATTTATTACAAAAAGGTAATTTCATTTGATTTAGTGTATGATATAAAAATACAGAAAAGTAATCATTAGTGTCTCCTTCGCTATAATCACCCATATGAAGCATTTGGTTAATCGATTTAAATCTATCATATTTTGTTTGGTATTCTGATTGATGTTCTTTTTTTTCAATGTATTGAGATTTGTTCTCTAGTTGTTTTTTGTATGCTTTTATTTCTTTCATTAGTAATTCCTTATCAGAAACATTGCTTATTTTATTAGTTATTGCAATTAGTTTATCAATTTTATTCAAATCATAAGATGCATAGAAAGGCAACTGCTGTGACTTGGTATAATAAATATTTTCCATAATTTCTTCCAATACTTTTCTCTTGCTATTTTCATCTTTTAAATCTATATTTTTATAATATTCTAATTTTAATTTTAAACTATTTGCTTTAGCTAATAATGGTGCCATATGTTTTGAAAGTGTTACACGAACTTCTTCGGAAAATGGTAATAATATTTTTCCATCCCTTACAACAAATCGAGTATAATATTCAACTATTTCTTTATCAAATTTTGATTTAAAGTTTTCAACATCTTTAACATTTTGAACTACTATTTCACGCATATTTTCGCGGTTTACTAGATCAATAATTGGCGGGAATTTTGGAAATTTTGAAATTATTATTTGGTATATACTTTTTCTATCATTAAGATTATCAGCATTATTACGAGAATTCGCTAATAAATTCCAATAATTTGCTAACCCAGGCGAATTATTTGACATAATCATATTTAAAATACTATATGCTGATATTTCATTTAAGAAATCTACATTAGTCCACTTCTCCATTAACTCATCTATTTCTTTACTTGTCTTTCCTAATTCATTTTCTACATCTGTTATATAAAGATTAATTATAGATTGTATTTCTTCATCACTACTTTTAATAGAAGCGAAACTTATCGGATAATCTATCATAGTATGTAGTGTTTGCTGTTGACTTTCTACTTGTTCAAGTTTTTCACTATCTTGAGTTATTTGCAATTTTCTTTTTTCTTCTTCAAGGCTTCGAATTTTCTTACTTATTAAATTTCTAAATTCATCATTAATCATTTTAATATCACTCCTCATTGATATTTTATCATATTAGATATTCTATTACAATAATTTTCAAAAGTTATTGACACGATTTTCAAAAGTTATTGACATATTTTGATTAACTTATGATAATGTCTTAATTACATATATTATGTCATTGATGTAAGATAAGGATAAAGATAAAAATGTTTTATATAATTTTAACTATTTTAATTTATTTATACTTATTTCTGTAATCTATGTTTTTGTAATTAACATATACTAGATTTCTTCATAAAATAAACTAGATTAGAAAGGACTATCTTATGGAAAATATTTTAAAAATCAAAAATCTTAAAAAAATTTACCACACTTTACATGAAGAAATTGAGGCTATTAATGATTTCTCGCTTGATTTAAAAGAAAACGAATTTGTTGCGCTTGTTGGTCCTAGTGGTTGTGGAAAGTCAACGATTTTAAAAATACTTAGTAATTTAGAAGAAAAATCTGATGGCATAATTGAAATGGATGATTTAAAGTTAGGCTATATGCTTCAAGAAGATTCCTTATTTGATTGGCTTACTATTAAAGAGAATTGTTTGCTTGGTCTTAAAGTACAAAATATTTTGACTAAAGAAAATGAAAAAAATGTTCTTAGATTACTTGAACCTTATGGTCTTAAGGATTTTGTTAATAGTTACCCATCTAATTTATCTGGTGGTATGAGGCAGAGGGTTGCTTTAATTAGAACACTTGCTATTAATCCTGATATATTACTTTTAGATGAACCTTTTAGTGCTCTTGATTATCAATCTAGACTTGCTGTTTCTGATGATGTTTATAATATAATTAAGAATGAAAAAAAATCTGCTATTATCGTAACACACGATATTGCGGAAGCTATTAGTATTGCCGATCGCGTTGTTGTTTTAACAAATAGGCCTTGCAAAATTAAAAGTATTTATAATATAGAATTAACTAATAAATCTAATCCTATTGAAAATAGAAAAGCTAAGGAGTTTTCTTTCTACTATGATAAAATATGGAAGGATATTGATTACCATGTATAGTAAAGAGCATAGAGATTATTTAAAAAAAATTAAAAAAAAGAAAACTATTATTATTTTTTTTCAAGTTTTAATTGTTTTACTTTTTTTAGGGGTATGGCAAATTCTTGCTGATTATAACTTAATTAATACTTTTTTATCATCATCACCTAAAGGAATTGTTGATACATTAATTAATTTATATAAAACCAATAATTTATTTAACCATATATATATTACTGTTTATGAAACTTTGATTAGTTTAGTAATTGGTACAATTATTGGTTTAATTGTTTCTAGTATATTATGGTGGAATGATTATATTGCCAAAATATTTGATCCTTATTTAACTATATTTAATAGTTTACCTAAAGTAGCGCTTGGACCAATAATAATTATTATTGCTGGTGCGAATCAGAAATCAATTATTGTTATGGCACTTCTTATATCTGTAATAATTACTATTATAAATATGTATCAGAGTTTTATTTTAACTGATGATAATAAGATTAAATTATTAAAATCAGTTAAGGCATCTAAATTTCAA
>CAJKKJ010000164.1 GCA_905200435.1 uncultured Bacillota bacterium
AGAATGGTAAATTAGGTTCTGGAAAATATCTATAATCATTACCTGTTTCTTTTACTCTTAATAGAATTGTTGAATTTGTTTTATCATCAAATCTTCTTGTTTCTTCTTTTAAGATTGTACCATTTTCAAGTAATTCTTTTTGTCTTTTTATTTCATACTCTAAACTAATTCCAACATTACTTACTGAACCAATATTTTTTATTTCTATTTTGGTACCTAATTTTTCTGCATTTTGCGGTGCGAGTGAAATATTGGTATCACATCTCATACTTCCTTCTTCTATTTTTACATCACTTATTTCAAGATATAATAGTGTTCTTCTTAATGTTTCTACATAAGCTACTGCTTCTTTTGGTGATTTAATATCTGGTTTTGTAACAATTTCAACAAGGGGTACACCTGCTCTGTTATAGTTTAGAAGGGTATTATCTAAAACGTGCATACTTTTACATGTATCTTCTTCAATATGGATTCTTTCAATACCTATTTTTTTGGTGCATCCATCTACTTCAATTTCTAGGTAACCATCATAACCAATTGGTGTTGCTTGTTCTGTTATTTGATAACCTTTTGGTAAATCTGGATAAAAATAGTTTTTTCTATCAAAATGCATTTTTTTATTGATTTTACAATTTAAAGCAAGTGCTGCTTTTAAGGCCATTTTAACAACTTCGTAGTTTAGAACTGGTAATGTTCCTGGATAACCTAAGTCTACTATATTTACATTTGTATTGGCATTATTTGAATAGGCATTTATAGTATTTGAAAATACTTTGTTTTTACTTTTTAGTTCAACATGAACTTCTATACCGATTGTGGGTTCTAACATTATTTCACCTCTGGTTTCAAATTTAAATTTAATTTTTTTTCAATAAATGATGCTAATGCATAGATATTTTTTTCATCTCTGCTTTTTCCTATAATATGCATTCCTATTGGTAAGTTTTCATGGTTAAAACCAATTGGTAATGATAAAGCTGGCATTCCCGTCATATTGATTGGATTTGTTAAAATATCATCAATAAAGCTTTTTAAAGCATCATTTTCTTTGGTACCCAAATCATATGCTGGACTTGTATTTGTTGGTCCAATTATTAAATCATAGTTATTGAATACTTTATTCATTTCTTCTGATAATGCTTCTCTTAATTTTAAAGCTTTTACATAGTATTTATCTGCATTTTTACCACTTAAGACATATGTTCCTATCATAATTCTTCTTTTTACTTCATCACCAAATCCAATTGTTCTGGTTTTGATAATACTTTCTTTGGTTGTATCAGCTTCTATATGTAAACCATATTTGATACCATCAAAACGTGCTAGATTACTACTTGCTTCGCCAAGTGCGATTACTTGATATAATGGCACACTATATTCTAGATATGGTACATCTACTAAATCAATGGTGCAACCATAATCTTTTAATAGTTTTACAACATTTTCAACTTTTTCTTTGACTTCTGAATCTATTTTTTCATTCATATAAAATTTAGGAATTGCGATTTTATATTTTTTTAAGTCTTTATTTATTAGACTTGTAAAGTCATTGTCATCATCAAAGCTTGTTGAGTCTTTTGGATCAAGTCCTGAAATTAATTCTAGTAATAAGGCATTATCGTAGACATTTTTAGTGATAGGTCCAATTTGATCTAGGCTTGATGCAAACGCGATTAAACCATTTCTTGATACTCTACCATATGTTGGTTTCATACCTACTACACCTTGGAATGATGCTGGTTGTCTTATTGAACCACCTGTATCAGAGCCTAGTGCTAGTGCGACTTCACGAGCTGATATTGTAGAAGCTGAACCACTACTTGATCCTCCTGGTACCTTATTTTTATTCCATGGATTTAAAGTATTACCATAATATGATGTTTCTCCTGTTGATCCCATTGCAAATTCATCCATATTTGTTTTACCTATAATTATCATATGTTTGGCTTTGATTTTTTCAATTACTGTAGCATCATATATTGGGTTAAAATCATCTAACATTTTTGATGCACATGTTGTTCTTAAATCTTTAGTTACAATATTATCTTTGATAGCAATTGGTATGCCCCAAAATATATTATCGATTTCCTCATTTTCTAGTTCTATTGCTTCTTCTTTGGCTTTTTCATTTAAGGTAATATAATCATTTAATTTGTTTTTTTCGATTTTCATAAATGCTTCATTTACTAAATCTATTGGTTTTATTTTTTTTGCTTTTAATAATTCATGTAGTTCTGGTACACTTAAATCTAAATAATTACTCATTCTACAACCCTCTTAACTATTATATATGATCGATCATGCACTTTGGCATTTTTCATAATCTCTTCTTTACTTAAACTTTCACCAGTTTTTGTGCTTTCAAAGTTATCTATTTTTTTACATTCTACTGGTGATATTAAGATATCTTCATCCCCTATTTTTGCTTCATTTATTCTTTCTATTTCTGTTAATATATCACTTAATTCTTTAGTATATTTTTTCTTTTCATTTTCATTTATTTCTAGATATGCTAAAGATGCAACTTTTAAAACATTTTCTTCAGTTATCATATTTTCTCCTTTTTTCGAATATTATATCACATTTTTGTATCAAAACCACTTCTTTTGAATAAATGTTCTAATTCTGATACTGTATAAATTAATGTTGTTGGTCTTCCATGTGGACAGTTAAATGGTTGAGCACATTTTTGTAAGTCTTTTATTAAGCTTATTGCTTCTTCCTTACTTATATACTGATTTGCTTTTATAGCCATTTTACAGCTTAGATTGATTGCAACTTTTTCATTGAATTTTACTAAATCAAATTCTTCATTATAGTTTAAAATAGTTTCTATAACTTTTTCAACATATTTATCTTCGAATCCTTTTGGGAACCATGTTGGATGACCTTTAACTATTATGGAATTAATACCAAATTCTTCAATATCTAGCCCAATATTTTTTAGTTCTTCCATTCTTTCCCTTAATTTCATAAATTCACTGGTTGTATATTCTCTTGTAATTGGTACTAGCAAAGGAATTGTATTA
>CAJKKJ010000165.1 GCA_905200435.1 uncultured Bacillota bacterium
TGGAGTGATATAATTTCACCTACATCAAAATTTTCCGGCATGAAATTAGGATTCTTTATAACTATATAGGTTAACTCCTTACTATTTTTAGGTATTTCTATCTCTATATCAAGAGCTATTTGGTCTACTTTTTCTGTACTAAATAAGTAGCTATTATGCATTTTTCCATTGATTTTAATTGGAGATAGTTCAAAATCAATCATAGCAATTAATAAATAGTCTCTATTTTCATCTATCTTCTGCATCAAATCAATTGTATGATGAACAGTATTATTATTTGACATATTAATAGTATTTCCATCATCTATTAAATTTCCATTATCATCAAGTACTCCTATTGCTACGTATGTATCAAATTCATTTAAATATGATAATTGTTTATTTCGCGTTTTTAATTCATTATTTGTTATATTATTATAGAAATATATAAAAATCAGAACTATTATAAAAACAATAATAATAAATGTTTTTTTTGTTTTTAATCTAGTTAAGAATTTTACCATGAGTCACGTGTTTCATGATTTATAGTATAGTATCCAGCATCTCTATATTCATGATTCCCTAAAGCCCATTTTCCCCATGACGTCAAACCTGAAGGAGTTGCTGTTGCACTTACATAAGATGAGTTCTTCATAGAGTCAAAATCAGACGCATTAAGAGAACCATTACTATTATAAACTCTTGACCTAGCTGATACATAATCAATTGATCGAGTTACGCTTGATGATGCTATAGCTTTTATAATTCCAGACTGACAACGTATTCTAGATGTTACCGTATACGCAGAACGAATATTAAAAGGTGTTTCTGTATCTAAAGACTTTGAAGGTGTAGATTTTTCAGCTACTGGCGAAAGATCTACTATTGTTTTATTTGTTAGTTTTCCTAACTCACTAGAACTATCTGCAAATGATAGTGTTCCAGAAGTAATTAGACTTGAAACTATAAGTGTAGAGCATATAATTTTTTTTATTTTCATAAAGTACCCCCTTAATTTTCATAAAGTACTTGCCAAATTTATAAAATTAGACAGTATGTAATCAGTTCTCTATATTATTATAAATTCCTTCTCTATATAGTTAAATAATAACTATATAGAGAAGGGTAACCAATATAAGATAGCAGCAATATAAAAAGTAATAGAGTAAATTTCTTCATCTGTAAATCTCCTTATGTAATAGAATGCTCCATTATAATACTACCGTACACAGCCCACAACCACATATTTATAAAGACCCATTTCAGTTGACAAAAAATAATACTAAATTTCTTTACATAATTTACTCACTGCTTGTCTACTTATTCCTAGTTCTTGAGCTATTTTAGACTGATTTAATCCTTTACTTAAAAATACTTTTATTTTCTCTATTCTATCTTTCTTATCTTGTTCTCTCTTAGTTAAACCTTCTTCATTTCTTCTATCTACTCTTCTCTTTTTATTCTTTCTATCATACTTTTCATCAATTCCTATAATAGTCTTCATATACTTTTGCTCTTTACTTGTAATTCCTAACCTATCAATTAATGTTTCATTCTTATACCAATAACCTTCCTTATCCCTCATTCCCTTTGATACTCTCTTACGCTCACCACTTCTTATACCTTGCTCATACGCTATAAACTTATCTATAGCCTTTGGTATACACCTTAAAACAGCTTGTACTTCTGTTTCTTTAAGTGGCTCAGTAAACGCATTATTAAACTCTATAACTATATTTTCAAGTTCATAATTATCTCTAACATAAATACCCTTCCAGTATGCAAAACAATGCACAGCCATATTTCTATACCCTGTCATTTCATACTTTCTAAGCCTGCATAAGGTTTCTAAATCATTGGCTCTTTCCATATGTAAGCTATATGAGTTAAAGAATCTATTTGAAATAACCTTGTTATCTATTTTCTTAGTTTGCTGCATCTTTAATTGATGCGTTTTAGGTTTATAATTTAAATACTCTTCTCTTAATTCATACATAGAATACTCTACATCATTGTCTATATATAAAACCTCACAATTAGCGTCACATTTAGAATTTATAGTTCCAGGTAGTCTTAATACCCTTGCACCATCTGTGGCCTTTCTATCGGCTCCTAAATGCTTTAAATTATAATATATATAATCTTGTAGTTCTTGCCATGTATTTAAGGCTCCAAAAGGTGCATTTTGTATTCTCCAGTAAAGATGTACACCTCTTCCACTATCTGTTACCATTGTTGGCTTTGGAATTTTCCCTTCATAGTGCATTATCCATATCATATAAACTGTTTCAGCCTTTTCAAGTCCAATACTTTCACAGTCTATGTCTTGAAATAAGGCTCTAAATTGCCTTATATTTTCTACTCTTCTTTTTGGTATATACATTGTATTTGGCGCTAGAAATACATCTTCTTTTTTATGTAATTCCTCTACAATGTCTCTTAGTCCATCATTTTTAGTATTATATATCTTAATAGTTCGTTCACCACTATTATTTTTATCATCTAATTTTAATATTTGTATATAACCATCTGTACTTTCGTCATATAAATGGTCACAAAACTCTGTCATTTGCATAAAAAAATCCCCTCTACTTTTCGTATGTTGACACTAAAGATAAGGAGACTCACCGATTTTTTCAATAAGTAATACTTAATCTAAATTAAAACTTATTGATTTATGAATAAATTTTATACTGTTTTAAATATCAAAATTATTGATGTTTATGAATTAATATGATAATATTAATTCATAATAACAATATAAAAAATTCTCTGATGAGAGTTCTCTCTTATCTGGAGTGTATTATAGAAAAAGCTAGGAATAAGTCGCCAAACTTATAACATTCCTGGCTTTTTTGATTTTTATTTTCGATTTCTTTATTTAAATTTTAACATAAAATGACGCTTTAGTATATAAAATTTAAGAAGCTACACATCCCAATATTAATTAGGTGTGTAGCTTCTTTGTATATCATTTTTTCAGTATGAAAGTATACTGATGTCCCTCCAAATTCTTTAAATAAAGCTTTAACTTTGTCTATTCCAAGCTC
>CAJKKJ010000166.1 GCA_905200435.1 uncultured Bacillota bacterium
TTAGATTATTATATTAATAGATCAAAAACAATTATATTTCCTAATAAACTTAAAAGATTATTTAGAAAATAATGAATATTCATTATTTTTTTTCATATATTTAAATGAAAAGGAGAAAATATATGAAAAAATTTATACCATTTAAAAAGGAGATACCATTTAAAACGCAGATTGCAGAAATAACTAGTATTTCACTTGAACATAATATTCATAAAAGTGGAGAAAATGAAATTAGTGGAGATTTTATTGTTAGTGGTGAATATAGAGTAACAGATACTAGTACAACTACGAAAGACTTTAGATTAGATTTACCATTTGATATTGAAATGAGTGATATTTATAATATAGACAATGTAACTATTGATGTAGATGACTTTTACTATGAAATTAAAAATATGGAAAGTTTGGAAGTTAATATAACATTGCTTTTAGATAAAATAACAGAAGTACCATTAAATTTAAAGAGAGAAGAAGTAAAAGAGGATATAGAAGAAAATATCGAAGATGAAAATCTAGATAGAGAAAAGCAAGAAATTTCTATTGAAGAAAATACTAAAGAAGAATGTTATGAACCAGAAGAACCCGTTGAATTAACTAGAGAAGAACCTGATAAAGAAATCGTTAAACAAGATGATATTCCTATTTTAACTGAAGAAAGTAAGAATATATTCTCTTTTACCGATGATGATGATAGTAGTAGTTATATTGTGTATATAGTTAGAGATAATGATACTGTAGAATCTATTATGGAAAAATATGGTGTATCTATTGATTGTTTGAGAGAATATAATGATTTATCTGATGTTAAAAAAGGCGATAAAATAATTATTCCAAATGTATAGAGTAAGACCATTAATTGAAAAGAGTCATTTAAAACCTATAAGGTATATTAAAAAAAATTCTGTTTATATAATTGAAACTAGAGATAGTAAATATGTAATTAAAAAGAAAAATGATAATTCTATTTTGGAATATTTAAAATCAAGGAATTTTGATTATATGCCAAAAGTTATTGATGAAGATGAAACATATCAATTAACAGAGTACATTGAAGGAATAAGTGTACCAGAGGATCAAAAAATATTTGATTTGATTGATGTTGTTTCTCTTTTACATTATAAAACAACACATTTTAAAGAAGCAGATGCCAATTATTATAAAGGACTTTATGAGGATGTTGTTGGTAATATTGAGTATTTAAAAGGATATTATGATGATTTAATATCAATAATGATGGTAGAGAATTTATGGCTCCTTATGAATATGTTATAGCACGTAATATTGGTAAAATATATGGTGCTTTAGAATTTTGTAAAAGTGAAATTGATGTTTGGTATGATGAAGTTAAAGACGAAAAAAAAAGAAGAGTGGTAGTTCTTCATAATAATTTGGATTTATCTCATTTTATTAGAAACGAAGAGTCATATTTGATTAGTTGGAATAAATCTAAGATTGATAATCCGATATTTGATTTATATAAATTATATAAAAGACATGGTAATGAGTTTGATTTTGGTTCTTTACTTAATAGATATGAGAATAAATATCCGTTATTTAATCATGAGAAAAGGTTTTTGTTTGTTTTAATGAGTTTACCTGATGAAATTAATTTTGATGATAGTACTTATAATATTACAACATCTGTTAGCGAACGAATTGATTTAATTTATAAAACAGAAAACATTATTTCACCATATTATTCTGAAGAAGGAAAAGATAAGTAAACCCATAAATAGAAATAATAAAAATATATTAAATCTAGTTAGAATAAAAAATGCTATTAAAAATTGATAAAATAATAATACTGCTGATACACATGCGAATATCCACCAAAATAGTCTTCCTGAACACCATCTTTTCATGTTTATCACCTAATATATTGTATGCTTATTTAAATATTATGGTTATATATATTTTGTTTTTAAAGGTTTTTAATTATAAAAAGCCTTTTTTTTTAAATAATTTTATGTTATTATAATTATGGTGAGAAAAATGGAAGACATAATAAAGAGAATACATGATTATACCTTGGAAGACATAATGGGTAATTGTTTTAAAAGGTATGCAAAAGAAATAATCCAAAATAGAGCTTTACCAGATGTTAGAGATGGATTAAAACCAGTTCAGAGAAGAATTTTATATACAATGTATAAAGATAAGAATACTTATGATCATGAATACAGAAAATGTGCGAAGACTGTAGGTAATGTTATGGGATCTTATCATCCACATGGTGATTCTTCTATATATGAAGCAATGGTTAGAATGAGTCAGTGGTGGAAAAGCAATGCAATTTGTATTGATATGCAAGGAAATAATGGTTCAATGGATGGCGATGGCGCAGCTGCTATGCGTTACACGGAAGCTAGACTTGCAAAGATTAGTAATGAATTTTTGAAGGATATAGAAAAAAATACTGTTGTTTGGAGTCCAAACTATGATGATACTTTAGAAGAACCTACGGTATTACCTGTTAAATTTCCTGCCATTTTAGTTAATGGTGCAACGGGTATTAGTGCTGGTTATGCTACTAATATTCCTCCTCATAATTTGGGTGAAGTTATTGATGCCACAATTAAAAGAATTGATTCTCCTAATTGTAGACTTGATACAATTCTTGATATTGTAAAAGGACCTGATTTTCCTACTGGAGGAATTGTTGAGGGTAAAAAAGGAATTATTGATGCTTTTACTACTGGTAGAGGAAAAGTAATTGTTAAATCTAAATGTGAATTTGTTAAAGAAAAGGGTAAAAAACAAATAATTATCACGGAAATACCTTTTGATGTTAATAAGGCTTTACTTGTTAAAAAAATTGATGAAATTAGACTTGATAAAAAAGTTGATGGTATATTAGAAGTAAGAGATGAGACTGATAGAGATGGTCTTAGAATTGCTATTGACTTAAAAAAAGAAGCTAATGAGGAATTAATTTTAAATTATTTACTTAAAAATACTGAATTACAAATAAGTTATGCCTATAATATGGTTGCAATTGTTAATAAGAGACCTATGACTTTGGGTATTA
>CAJKKJ010000167.1 GCA_905200435.1 uncultured Bacillota bacterium
TATTATAAGCACAGCAGATACTATAGCAAACATTTATTATACAAGAAACTCTTATGATTATAGTATAGTTCATTTAGAGAAAGATACAAATAATGTATTAGGTATAGAAACAGATACTGCAAATTATGAAGATGTTATAAATGTAAACGAAAAAGAATTTAAAGGATTTACATATGATAGTAAATCAAGTGAAACAATAACAATAAATGAAGATAAAAATATAGCTTATGTATATTACACAAGAAATACATATTCATACAAAGTAGAACATTATGTAGAAAAAGTAGATGGTACATTTGAATTAAGAGATACTGATGAAATTAATGATGTTCTATACGAAAGTAAAATTACTTACAATGTAAAAGAATATAAAAATTACATCTATGATGAAAGTAAAACAATCAACCCTGAATACGTATTAAATGGTAACGAAGTAGTAAAACTATACTATGTATTAGGAGAAAGCGAAGTAATCGTTCATTATGTTGTAAAAGTAGATGATAATTATATACCATTTGCAAAAGCAGCATATGATGCAAACGGAAAATTAATCTCTAATTTTGAAGGTGTAACATTAACAGATGCTAAATTCGTAGGAAAAATTGGAAGTGAATTCAAAACAGAATTAAGATATGTTTATGAATATGCATTTAATGGAATCTACGAAGGAAATATCTTAATAAATACAAATATTCCAAAATTAGATGGTGAAACAATTACAAGTACAATTGATTTTGAAACTAAAGAATATACATATGTATATGAATCACCAAAAGGTGGAGACGTTCCAGTACCTCCAGATACAGGAATAAATAACTTTAGTTATGCAAACTATCTTTTATTACTAGTAATAGCATATCTATTAAAAAAATATACAACAAAAGAAAACTAGAAAGTAAAGGAATCATATGATTCCTTTTCTTAAAAAAGGGGGATAAAATGAAGAAAAAAATATATTTATTAATGCTCATAATAACAAGTATGTTTTTACTTTTAAACAATCTAAAAAAATATGAAGAAATATATGTTGAACCACTTGTTATAGAAAGTAAACCAACATATCAAGAAGAAATAGAAACATTAAGAAAAGAAAATAATAACGATGATATAATTGGAACAATTGAAATACTAAATAGTACATTCAAAGCACCAATACTACAAAGCGTTGATAATAACTATTATCTAAGAAGATTACCCAACAAAAAACATAATATAAATGGATCAATTTTCATGGATTACAGAACAAATATCAATACAAGTAAAAAAATCTTAATATACGGTCATAATGATAGTTATCTAAAAATGCCATTTGACATATTAGAAGAGTACTATAATAAAGATTTCTTTGAAAATCATAAATATTTAGAAATAAAAAGTTATGAAAATAAATTAAGAAAATATGAAGTATTTTCAGTATTTGTAGAATATAAAGATTTCTCTTATATGAAAGTTAATTATAAAGATAATGAATATATAGAACACTTAAATTCCCTAAAAAATAAATCAATGCATAAAACAGATGTCGAATTAACAGAAAATGATAACATTTTAATATTACAAGCATGTAGTACACACCCAGATTATGCTAAATATTCAAAAAAATATGTTCTTGTAGTATTTAAAGAAATAAAATAATAAATAACAAGATAATCAAAAAAAGATTATCTTGTTTTATTATATATAAATATTTTTCAAGTAAACTATTGTTTTATGTTATTTAATATGATAAACTAAAGTTGGAGGAAGACAAATGGATGTATTATTTGTAGAATATACAATTGCAGATAATGAAGAAAAAGGGATAAAAATATTAGTGCCAAAAAAAGTAGCGCTAGGAACAGAAAAAGATGATGTGATTACGATAAATAATGAAAAAATAATACACATATCAAAAACAAAATATGAAAATGGTGCAACATGTTATTTAGAAAGTATAAGTGTAGATGAAATAAAAGAAAAAGTAGGCAATAAAGATGTTGATTTAAATAGTTGTGTAGAATTAATGGCAGAACAAGCTGATAATGAAGTAATCTACATTCAAAATAACGAAATAAACCAAAAAACAAAAAAGGATTTTGAAAAAGAATTTGGATTTATTCCAAGTTATCATGGTGAAGAAGAATATTTAACAATGCCAGAAATAGCTGAAAGAATAGAAAAGAAAATAATGTTTCAAAAGGATGCAATAAAAAGAATAGTTTCGACAATTATAAATAATGCATACTTAGAAAATCCTAAAAATATAGTTTTATTAGGATCAAAAGGAGTAGGTAAAAGTAAAATAATAGATTTACTAGCAAGAGAATTAAATTCGCCATATGCTAAAATAGAAAATTATGATGGTGATTCATTAATGCAAGCTTATCTAACACTATTTTTAAATGAGAAAAGTGAAAAAGATTTTGTAGGTCCATCTATAGTATTTATAGACGGAATAAATAAAGGTATTGAAAAAATAGGAAAACTAGATGGTGATATACTAGTTGAAATAATATCAAAAATATTTAAGAAAAAATCACCATTTCCAATTCCAATAACAGAACAACAAACAATACTATTTGATCCAAGTAATATAAACTATATAGTCGCGCTTGATCTAGAAAAAGATATCGATATGCCATACACAGTTGGTATTGGAACAAATGCAAATCAAGATAAACAAAAAATTATAGATAACTTAAGAGAAATGTTAGTTGATGCTAATTGTGAAATAATTGATATGAACAACTTAACAGAAAATAATCTAACAGAAATACTAAAAAAATCAGAAATAAGTCCAATAAATGAGTATAAAAAAATACTAGGAGCTCAAGAAACAAAATTAAATGTATCGGCAAGTGCCTATAAATTAATTGCTCATTCTGCTTACAAATTAAATAAAGGTGCAAAAGGATTAAGTATTATAACAGATTATGTTATGAGAGATGAAATAGTAGAAGCACAATATAATGGCTATAGTACAGTTAATATAAGCCAAAATAAAGTATTAAAAAAATTAA
>CAJKKJ010000168.1 GCA_905200435.1 uncultured Bacillota bacterium
TGCTATAATACCAAAGTACTAAAAAGAGGGATGAATATGAAGAAAATTAAAAATATAGCAATAATAGCCCATGTTGACCATGGTAAAACAACATTAGTTGATAAATTACTTGCTTCTGCTAATACTTTTAGAGCAAATGAAGAAGTACAAGAAAGAGTAATGGATTCTAATGATATCGAAAGAGAAAGAGGTATTACAATACTTGCTAAAACAACATCAATTGAATATAAAGGTTATACAATCAATATTCTAGATACTCCAGGACACGCTGATTTTGGTGGTGAAGTTGAGAGAATTATGAATATGGTTGATGGTGTTATCTTAGTTGTTGATGCTTATGAAGGTACAATGCCACAAACTAGATTTGTTTTGAAAAAAGCTTTAGCTGCTGGTGTTACTCCTGTTGTAGTAGTTAATAAAATAGATAAACCAACTGCTAGACCAAAAGAAGTTGTTGATGAAGTACTTGATTTATTTATCGAATTAGGTGCTGATATTGAACAACTAGAGTTCCCAGTAATTTATGCATCTGCTATTAATGGTACTAGTAGTACTGAAATAGGTCTTGAAAATCAAAAACCTACAATGGAACCAATACTTGATGCTGTTATAAATACTGTACCAGATCCAAGAGTTAGTTTAGAAGGTGGATTCCAATTTCAACCTGCTTTAATTGATTACAATGATTATGTTGGAAGAATTGGTATAGGACTTGTAAAAAGAGGAAAAGCTAAAGTTGGTGAAATGGTTTCTTGCATTAGATTAGATGGTAGTAAAAAACAATTTAGAATTGCTAAATTATTTGGTTTCAAAGGTCTAAAGAAAGTAGAAATAGAAGAAGCTGAAGCTGGTGAAATAATTGCTATCTCAGGATTACCTGATATTGAAGTTGGTGAAACAGTTTGTACTGTTGGATTAGAAGAAGCTTTACCAAAATTAAGAATTGATGAACCAACAATGCAAATTACAATTGGTGTTAATACAAGTCCAATGGCTGGACAAGATGGTAAATTATTAACTGCACGTAAAATTGAAGAAAGACTTATAAAAGAAACAGAAAAAGATGTTTCATTAAAAGTTGAACCAAATGATGCTGAAAGTTGGGTTGTATCTGGTAGAGGAGAACTACATTTAGGTATATTAATCGAAAATATGCGTCGTGAAGGTTTTGAAGTTCAAGTTTCTAAACCAGTTGTTATAATCAAAGAAATAGATGGTGTTAAATGTGAACCATATGAAGAATTACAACTTGAAGTTAGTGAATCATGTGTAGGTAATGTTATTGAAGAACTTGCTAATCGTGGTGGTAATATGGAAAATATGTCTAATTACAATGGATTAGTTAGATTAACATATACAATACCTTCAAGAGGATTAATTGGATTCACTACTGATTTTATGACTTTAACTAAAGGTTATGGAATTATGAATCATACATTTAAAGAATATGCTAAAGTAGAAGATGTTGAAGTAGGAGAAAGACCACTTGGTGTTCTTGTTTCTATGGAAAATGGTAAATCTACTGCTTATGCTTTAGGACAACTTGAAGATCGTGGTGTTATGTTTATTGAACCTGGTGTTGAAGTTTATGAGGGTATGATTGTTGGTGAATGTAATAGAGATAATGATTTAGCTGTTAATGTTGTTAAGGGTAAGAATCTAACAAATACAAGATCCTCATCTAAAGATCATACTGTTGTATTAAAAAGACCTAGACCAATAACACTTGAATATGCTCTAGATTACATTAATTTTGATGAGTTTGTTGAAGTTACACCTCACAATATAAGAATGAGAAAAAGAATTTTAAATACTGAATTGAGAAAAAAGGAAGATGCTAAGAAAAAGTAATCTTCTTTTTTTGACAAAGTTATGTTTTGTGATAGAATATTTACTAGGGAGATTTTATGGATTATAGTGAAATTAAAAATTATAATGATAGAGTTGATTTTATTTTAAAGAATGAATCAGATTTTTTTGTTTTTGTATTCTTCTCTAATGAAAGTGATTATCGCAAAAAGATAATTTTAAACAATCCTAACTTTTATAAGAAGGTTTCTCCTGAACGTTTATATAATTATGTGATTTATATGTCAGATGATGAAATATACTATTATTTATCTAACAAGTTATGTTTAAGTTTTTTAAAAAAATATGATTATATTTCGACTATACTTGAAAGATTAGAAAATAAAAAAATTTTAAAAAAATTAATTTTAAATGATGACATTCTTAATATAATAGAAGAAGAAAAAGCATATAATTTATTTATTCCATTTTATAATGATGATGATATAAAAAATAGAGTTAGATTTATTGATTCTAAAACAGGTGATTTTTTAATATCTGGTGATTATTCTTTATTAAGTGATGAAGAGTTTATTTATTTACTTAATTTTGAAGATGATATAACGGATATGTTATCTACATCTTATGGTGAAAAGATTATAAAAAGTAATCCTGATATTTTATTTAATTTATTTACGAAAAGCAAAAATAAAATAAAATTGCTAAAAAATCTAACATTTATGTTTAATGTTAGTTGTGATGATATTAATGATATTTTACTTGATAATATTTCTGATAATGATATTGTTGATTGCATTTTAAACGAAAAGGAACTTCTTGAAAAGATTACTCCTACATCTTTTTATCATATTTTAAATTATTCTTCTAATTATATGAAGAAATATATTGATAGATCTAATATAACTTATGGTGAAATTGAATATGCAATTAAAAATAAAAATAGAAACTTTATAATTAATTTTATTGATAAAATTGATATATATAGTATTTTAAGTGATTTTTCATTTTTTGAAGATGAGCTTAATATGTTTCCAAAATATAAAAAGTTTTTAGTTGTTTCTAAAGATGTATCTGATCTTGAACAATTTATTAAGTCTTCTCTTGAAAGGTTTGAAATTAATGATATTATACTAGAATTAAAAGAGGAAATTAA
>CAJKKJ010000169.1 GCA_905200435.1 uncultured Bacillota bacterium
GAAGTTCTTTTGAGTGAGCTTACTACTGAAATTGGTAAGGAGTATAGTGATGCAACTATAACAATTAATCTATTAAGTGCATATTTAGGCAATAAATATACTTATGGGATGCAGTTTGCCTATACATCAAATGGTCATTTAGTAATTGATAACAGATATGCTTTTTTAGTTAATAATAGTATGTATTTAGTAACAACTAAAGAGGAAAACGTGAATACAAATGAGATAAATAATGTATCAAGAATTATAATAGAGTCTTTGAAGGAGGTAAATTAATATGGCTTTAGTAAAATGTAAAGAATGCGGTAAAAAAATTTCTAGTACAGCTAAGGAATGCCCAAATTGTGGATATAAAAATGAAAATAAAATATGTCCAGAATGTGGAGTAGTTGTTGATGCAAATGATAGTGTTTGTCCAGAATGTGGTTTTCCACTTCAGAAGAAAAATGCTCAAAATATTATAAATGAAAATCTAGATAAAATAACTGGTGCAAAGAGTCAAAACTATGTAACATTTAAGGATTTGTTTAAAAATACTTTTAGTAAACACACTGAAAAAGAATTAGATGATGTATTTATTTGTGGTGGTTCTAAAACAACTCCAGCTCTAAAGGATATTGAACCGAAAAAAGCTACAGCTTGGGTTTATTTTAAAATTTTGCTATTCTTTATAATTGCATATATACCAGTTAGAATTGGTTTTATAAATTATGGAAATATGAACTTTTTACCAGCTATGATAATGCTAGCAGCTTTTGCTGTTCCTGTTACAATCTTAATATTCTTTTTTGAAATTAATGTGTTTAGAAATATTCCTTTTTATAAGGTTATGAAATATTTTATTTTAGGTGGAGGATTAAGTTTAATTTTAGCTATACTTTTCTTTTCACTAGATATTAATACGGATATATCTACTTATTTTGGAGCAATGATGGTTGGTTTAATTGAAGAGGTTGCCAAAGCAGCAATAGTTGCAATATTCCTATTTAAAAGTAAAAGAAGTAATTATATATTAAATGGTTTATTAGTAGGTGCTGCAGTTGGTGCTGGATTCGCGGCTTTTGAAACAGCTGGTTACATATTGCGCTACGGGTTAAATGGTGGTGTTGGTACTATGCTTCAGGTTATAAAACTTCGTGGTTTCCTAGCACCAGGTGGACATGTTGCTTGGGCTGCTATTGAGGGTGCTGCACTTATGTATGTAAAGGGATTTGATAAGCTTGATAAAAAGCATTTGAATGATAAGAGATTTTTACTTATTTGTTTAATTCCGATTGTATTACATGGAGTATGGGATATGCCAATAAATACACCTTACTATTTACTTCAAATAGTATTAACAATATTTGCTTGGTTAGTAATAATTTATTTTATAAATTTGGGTTTAAAACAAGTTGATGATGCCAAAGCATTAGAAAAGGAAGCTTAGGCTTCTTTTTTGTAGTCATGTATATAGTATTATAGTTTATTAATACTGATAAGTATGAATAAATTATTTATAAGATAGGAGATGATTGGTATGAAAATAATAGATAAAAATGAATTTGATAAAATTAATTGTTTTGGATTAGGTAATGAAAACTTGACATATGCTAAATATTTTATAGGGAATAGTTATTTAAATCCATTAACTGATCCTAAGAAAACAGTTTTTTTAACAAATGTAACTTTTGAACCATGATGTAGAAATAACTGGCATATTCATAAATCAACAAAAGGTGGGGGTCAAATATTAATATGTACTGCTGGTGAAGGCTTGTATCAATAAGAAGGAAAAGAAAGAATAGAATTAAAGTCTGGTATGGTAATTACTATACCAGCAAATGTTAAATACTGGCATGGCGCAAAGGTTGATTCTTGGTTTAGTCATATTACTATAGAAGTGCCAGGAGAAAATACATCAACAGAGTGGTGTGAATCAGTATCAGATGAAGAATATAATAAATGATGACTTATTGGTCATCATTTTTAGGTATTAAATAACTAAAATATTCTGTTTTTCCCGATAAAACATCTTTATAGAAATTTTGTTTCCAATTAACATAATTAATTGCTTCTTGTATTTCTTCTTTTTTTTGCTCCAATTCTTGTAACTTATTTTCAAGGACTTTTTGCCTTTCTGGTATAGATATTTTACCTTTTAAACATAAAGACAAATATTCTTTTATATTGACATTTACATTCTATGTATTTTGATAATTCAGATAATGGAACTTTATTTTGTAAGTTTCCTAAATAAAAATATTTCTGTTCATTAAAGAACAAGTATAACTGGTTATTTATTATAACCTTATGAGGATCAACATACACTAGATTAGTATGTTCAACAATTCGTAAGCAACCTTCGTAGATTTTATATTTCTGCTTACTAAATTTGCAAGACCAATCGATTTTGGTTTTGAGTTCATCACTCATATTGATTTTCTTCTTAATTATTTTAATCATATCACATCACACCTTTCTTTGCAATAATGCACAAAAAAATCAACTAAACTTTAGTTGATTTAATCATTAACATCGCTTTGGTGCGACGATTTTTGCTTCTGGAGCCATAAAGGTTGAAGTCGGACAACCTCTAATTATCTAAATTATAGGTAGTAATAAACTACTAACTAATATAAGTATACCATGAAAATACTAAAATTTAATAAAAAATTACTAATAATTATTAAGCAGGATAAAGGGAATGATAGCACTGCCCTAATTCATTCTATATAAATATAGGAATAGTTGTGCTATCATTTCTTATTTTGCACTTGCAAAATTGTGTTAAAAATATGGAAGAATTCTACCATACTTTTTATTTAAATCAATTAATTAAAAGGTTTGCGAGGTTTTATTTTACTTCCAACTGTTGGATATATACTGGAAATGTTGGATAAATCTTGGATGTTTAAATTTAGTTTCAAAATATGTTGAAATTATGGTATAATTATATATAGAAGTGACAGATAAAT
>CAJKKJ010000170.1 GCA_905200435.1 uncultured Bacillota bacterium
ATCCTTTTAATTCCATTTCGCATACCTCTTTCTTTTTTAATTCTAAAAATAAGAGTTTAAAAGAATATATAATGTTATGTACTGGTGTAATTTTAATTAATAGTTTTATTTTAAATATTTTTATTAATACTTTACACATTAATACTTATTTAGCAAAAATTCTTATAGAACTAATTTTATTTGTAATTAATTTTATAATTCAAAACAATGTTATATTTAAAGAAAAGAGGAGGAAAATATGACACTAGTTATAATGGCAGCCGGTATGGGTAGTAGGTTTGGCGGCTTAAAACAAATAGAACCTATGGATGAATATGGTAATTTTATAATCGATTATTCAGTATATGATGCTATAAAGGTTGGATATAATAAAGTTGTATTCATTATAAAAAAAGAAAATTATGATATATTTAGAGAAACAATTGGAAAAAGAATTGAAGATAAAATTAAAGTTGAATATGCTTTTCAGGAGTTATCATGTTTGCCAGATGGTTATTTGGTACCAGAGGAAAGAGTAAAACCATGGGGAACTGCTCACGCTGTATTGTGCGCGAAAGATAAGGTAGATGAACCATTTACAATTATTAATTCAGATGATTTTTATGGTTTAGATGCTTATGAAAAAGCAAGTGAATTTATTAAGAAAAATAGTGGTAATTATGCTATGACTGGTTATAAAGTTGAAAATACTATTACAGAAAATGGTGATGTTAAAAGAGGAGTATGCGATATTGAAAATGGTTTTGTTAAAAAATTAACGGAATCAGAAATTGAATATTCAAATGGAAAATATATTGCTCGTCCACTTGATGGTAGCGCTTCTTTTGAAATAGAAGGAGATACTATTGTTTCTATGAATATGTTTACATTTACTCCAAAAATTTTTGATTATTTAGAAAAAGAATTTCCTAAATTTTTAGATAATAATATAACAAATTTAAAAAGTGAATTTTTAATTCCTGATTTAGTTTTTAAACAAAGTATTGAAGAAAATATTAAAGTTGAAGTTATTAATACAAGTGCTAAATGGTTAGGTGTAACTTATAAAGAAGATAAAGAAAATGTTGTTCAAAGTTTAAAAAAACTTGTTGATGCTGGAGAGTATAAGAAAGGACTATGGTAGTCTTTTCTTTACTTTTTTTTGGAAATAATATATAATATTTATGGTGATAGAATGAAGAGGGTATTTTCTATATTATTGAGTATTTTATTTAGTTTGGTCGTAATATTATTTATTACAGGTATATCATTAAGAGTTTATAATTCAATAGATTTTAATAATATGATTGATTTAATAAGTGATGATTTAAATATAAAACTATTAAATTTAAATATTATATATAAGTCAAAATTTATGAATATAAGTTTTATAGTTTTAATTGTGATTTTTTTATTGATAAGTTTAGTTAATATTAAGAGTAAATTTTATAGTTCATTAAAGTATGCTGGATCATCTATGATAATAAGCAGTGCATTTATGTTAATAGGAGGACTTTTCTTTGATAAAATTATACCTTCGTTAAATAAAGGTGTTGGTAATATTTTAGAAAGTAATCGTTTAAAATTTTTAAGTGAACTAAATCATAAAAGCATATTATTTTTAATTGTTGGTTTGGTATTAGTTGTTTTATATGCAGTAATTGATACTTTATATGAGGATTATAAAAATAAAAAACTAATCGAAAATAATATCGAAATTATAGAAGAATGAGGCCACTTGAAAAGAAGGCATAAGAAGAGTATAATATTAAAAGCGGTGATAAAATGAAAACAGTTAAATATATAGTAATTGGCATATTTACATTGTTACTAGCAAGTATTCCATTTGTTAGTAAAAGTATGCCATCATCTAGAAATCCTTATACATATTATAGAGTTTATTATGATGGAGAATTATTAGGTACAATAAAATCTGAACAAGAATTATTGGATTATATAAACAATAATAATCAAGAATATAAAGATAAATATGGTATTACAACAGTATATAAACCTAATGATTTATTAATAAAAACATATAAAACATATGAAAGTATAGTTGATGATACTTTAGATATTTATAAAAAAATAGAAAATCTTGCTAGTTTTACGTTAAAAGGTTATGAGTTTTCTATTATAAGTGGCGAAAATACAGATGTTATATATGTATTAGATGAAAAAGTTTTTAATGATGCAATTGAGGCAGTTATAAAAACATTTGTTAATGAAAAAGAATATGATAATTATAAAAAAGGAAATAGTAGTAAAGCAAGTAGAATAGATAATATATACGTTAAAGAAAATATAAACTATCGTGAAGTTTATATTCCTATAAGTGAAAAAATATATACTGATCCAGTTGATTTGGCTTCTCATTTATTATATGGTGATGAACCAAATATAAAAAAATATAAAGTAAAACTTGGTGATACAATAGAAAGTGTTTCTTTTGCTAATGAGATAAGTACAGGGGACTTTTTAATAGCAAACCCAGAATATAGTAGCGCGGATAACTTACTTGCTGTTGGATCAAGTGTTACAATTAAACCATTGAGTCCTTCAATTAATGTTGTTGTTGAAAAAGTTGAAACAACTGAAGATACAAAAGAATTTAAAGTTGAAACAACATATGATGAACAGAAAAATCAACAATATTATAGAGTACTTAGAAAAGGTGAGAATGGTTATGAAAGAGTAACTAGAAGAATTGAGACTATAAATGGTGTCGATACTTATGCTTTGACATTATCAAAAGAAGAATTAAAACCATCTATTTCGCAAATAGATGTAAAAGGTAGTAAAGTTGTTTCACGTGTTGGTGGATATAACTGGGGATGGCCTACAGAAAGTGGTTACTATATAAGTGATAGATATAGATATCGTTATAATCCAGTTTATGGATATTATGAACATCATACAGGATTAGATATTACTGGTACAGGTTGTTATTCAGAAATATATGCTGCTAA
>CAJKKJ010000171.1 GCA_905200435.1 uncultured Bacillota bacterium
GAGTGGCGGAATAGGTAGACGCACAGGACTTAAAATCCTGCGAGGGTTAAACCTCATACCGGTTCAAGTCCGGTCTTAGGCACCATTAATGATAAAGAGTCAATCGTAATGATTGATTTTTTTTAATTTTACAATGCTTGTAGATTGTTTTAATTTTTTAATGATATAATATTTATATAGTATGATTGTAGGGGATGATGTAGTGAATATAAGTGAGATAAAAAATAACTTGGTATCTGAAATAGAGAAATTGGTTAAAATTATTAAAAATGAATATCCAGATCTTGTTGATTTACCTGATAATTATGATCTTAATAAGCTTGTGCATATTGAAAATACTGGTACAATTTCTTTGTATGTGAGCAATGGAAATTTCTATTTTCCTTTGGATGCATTTAAAGTATTAGGAACTTTAAAAAAAATACCAGGATTTGGTATGATAAAAAATCATAAAACTTGTTCTAAGGATAATATGATTATAAATGATAATACATTTATGACATATATAAAGCATGTTTTTTTGAAGGGATTAACTCCTGAAGAGTATTTTAAGGAGATATTACTTCATGAAACCTTACACTTTTGTGGTAGTGGTGGTGGAACTGCAATTAGAGAAGGTATTAATGAATTAAAAACAAGACAATTAGCGCAGAAATATGGATTATTAACATCTTCTTGTGGATATCCTAAGGAAACAAAGATAGCTTTTGAATTAGAGAAAATATTTGGTGAAAATATTATAAATAGAATTTCTTTTTCAAAAAATAGTGCAGAAATAGAAGAAATATTAAATTCAGTATCACCAGATGCATATTCGTTTTTCTCTAAGTTGGAAAATTTGATGGAACGTGAATTTCATACTAAATATATGAGATATAAGTTTCCTGGATTGATGGGACCATTTAAGAAAACTAAAAAATATAATTCCATAGATTATACAAAAGCATATAAGTTGATAGAGGAATATAAGAAAAATCTTCAAACTTCTAGAACATTCGGTAGTAGCGATATGCCTTCTGAAAAAATAGAATCTCAAAAGCATGATGTATTTGACGAAAGGAAATCTTTGGTTGGTGAAAAGAAAACAAATGTCCCAAATGCAAATTATAATAATTCTGAAAAAAGTAAATTATCTTCCTATCAATCAAATATAATTAATTCATCTATTCATAAGAAACCTTTTGATCAAAGAAGTCAAGCAGAAGTTCAAATAGCCGAGCAAATTAGAGTTAAAAATTATGCAATTGCTCAACAAAAAAGTAAACAAAGAAATTTAGAACCATCAAAAAAATTAATAAAAACAAATCCAAATGTTTCTTCAAGCAACAAAGGATATGTTCATGGAGCCATTTTGTTTTTGGTGTATGGCTTTGCAGCTGGTATGCTAACTATATTAATGTATTTTATTTTAAAATAAGGATGATTAATGGAATATACTGATAAAGCAGCTGTTGAAATTTTAGAAATTTTTACTGAAAAACAGAATTATGATGAAAAATATAGTAATTTGATGCTTTCTTTTATTTTAAAAGCACATGAACTTGTTGAATTATCAAATGACCTTTATCAACTAGAAAATACTATAAGACTAAATCAAATATCATTAAAAGATTATATTTTAAATTCTGAAATGTGCAAATCTTTAAAAAATAGTAATATTAGCAATTATTCTATTGATGATTTAAAGTTATATATGACAAAATATGATAATCAGGAAAATATAAAATCTTATCAATTAGCTTTAGAATTGTATGAGAGGTTAGAGGAAATTGAATATGTTGAAAGTGCAAAGATTAATTATGAAATAGATAGAATGAGCAATATACTGGAAAATATTAGTACCATTAAGGCAGTTGAAAAATCTAAATATCAATATTTGTACAAAGATTTGATAAATCAATTAAGAATTAAATATTTAAATAATAATCTTATTGATGATAAAATAAATAATTATGCTGTTCAAATATTATTTATATGGAAATAAAGAAATTCCTGTAAATTTTAATGTTTAAATAAAAGATTATTATATTCTATATATAAAAAATAAGTTTTGTAATTGAAAACTTATTTTTTAAGTATGTCTAAAATGTGTGATGATGAACCAAGCAATTCTTTTCTTTCACAAATTGAAAGATGGTAATTTATATATATACTAAATTCCTCTTCATCTAAATCATTTATGTATTTCCTTATATAATCAGTAGGACCATCTTGAGATAGAATTTTTACTCTTTTTAAACCAACTATATTTTTATACTTGTTTATATCTTCTAATCTTACCATACTATATAGATCTGTATTTTTAGGTGTAATGTGAAAATTTTTATCAACTAAACCATTTTTTATTGATTCTTTTATTTTTTTCTCCATAAATCCATGTTTTATAATCGCATATTCATTCATATAATAACTTATAAATATATAACCATTTGGTTTTGTTATTCTTTTGGCTTCATTTAAGGCTTTTATTTTGTCTTCATCGGAAATTAAATGATACATAGGACCAAATAGTATAACTATATCATAACTATTATCTTTTATTTTTTTTAAATTAATTGCATTTCCTAAAATAGTATTTACTTTAGTACTATTTTCTTTTATTGTCATTAAATTGTGCTTTACTAATTCAACTGCTGTAACATTATATCCCATGTTTGCAAGTTCTATTGAATATTTACCAGTTCCTGCTCCTATATCTATTATTTGAGGATTTTTAAATTTTTTTAAATATCTTTTTATATATTTCATTGCTGTTGTGTATTCAACGATTCCATGCCTTCTATCTAGTCTTTTATTTTCATTGAATTTATTATAGTATTCTATTAAATTTTTTTCATTCATATTGATCCCTCAAGCAATATCATATATTAATAAATAAAATAATGCAAGAAATTTATATTGACAAATATAATTTAATAGTGTAT
>CAJKKJ010000172.1 GCA_905200435.1 uncultured Bacillota bacterium
AATACAATGGAATAAGCACTTTATGTGCTTTTTTTCATGTACATGATTATTAAAATGTGATACAATATAAAAGGTGTTAGTTATGAAAGAATTTATAAATGAATTTTTAAGTCAAAGACCAAATGTAATTGGGGCTTTTGGCTATGGATCTGGCGTGTTTAAGCAACTTGGATATGATAAAAAAGAAAAGCCGCAAATTGATTTAATTTTAGTTGTTGAAAATATTAGAGAATGGCATAGAGAAAATATTAAAAAAAATCCTAAGGATTATTCTTTTATTGGAAAAAACTTTTTTTTGAAAGCGGATATCAAAGAAATAAAAGGTTTAACTGGTATAACATATCAAAGTAATATTGAATATAAAGATCATTTATTTAAATATGGTGTTATTGAATATAAGGATTTTGTAAAATATATAACAACATGGGATAGTTTTTATGTTGCTGGAAGACTTCAAAAACCTATATTGGTTGTAAAGAGTAATAAAGAAATTGATGAACTCATTGTTAAAAACAGAAGAAATGCTTGTAAAATAGGCCTTTTATGTTTAAATGAAAAAAAGATAAAAAGTTTATATTCAACAATTTGTAATTTATCATATACTGGTGATACAAGAATGAAAGTCGCTGAAAATCCTAATAAAGTAAATAATATTGTTGGTGCATCTTTTGATAAATTTGATGAAATGTATGATTTTGACGATTTGTACACAAAAAATGGTGAAGATATCGAATATACTTTAAACTTAGATGATTTGCCAGATTCATTAGAAAAAATAAAAAAAACAAAAGAAGATATTATGAATTATTTATATGATTTAAATAAGAAGGAAAGTTTTAATCAAACATTAAAAGGAATAAAAACAAATGGTGTTGTTAAATCAATAAAATATGGATTTGCAAAGATTTTAAAAAAATTTAGGTGAAAAATGAAAGTAATATGTATTGGAAATGTAACATATGATATAACGATGCTTGTTGATGATTTTCCTACAGAAAATAATAAATATCGAACAAGAGAAAAAATAGAAAATGGTGGTGGATCTGCTGCTAATGCATGCTATTTACTTGGAAAATGGAATGTAAAACCTTATTTTGCTGGGGTAATTGGTAGAGATGAGTTTGGTCAAAAAATAATAAAAGAATTTAAAGATTCTAATGTAAATACTAAATATTTAAAAGCATTAGAGGAAAAAACATCATTGAGTTTTATATTAAGCAATAAAAAGAATGCTAGTAGAACTATTATTTCATATAAGAATAATAGAAATAAATTGGGAAAAATAAAAGAGAAATTTGATGTCATTTTATTAGATGGTGAAGAATATGAAGCAAGTTTAGATTTAATAGATAATAATTCCGATGCAATAACTATAATTGATGCAGGAAGATGTACTGATAAAGTTGTAGGACTTGCTAAAAAATGTAAGTATTTAGTATGTAGTAAAAATTTTGCATATTCTTTAACTGAAATAGATAACTATGAATTAATGTATGAAAAACTGGAACATATTTTTAAAAATATAGTTGTTGTGACTTTAGGAAAAGAAGGAACTCTTGTTAGAATTGATGGTGAAATTATAGTTGTACCAAGCATAAATGTTGATGCAGTTGATGAAACTGGAGCAGGTGATGCTTTTCATGCTGGGTTTGTGTATGGGCTATTACAAAATTGGGATTTATTAAAAATAGTTGAGTTTTCAAATAAAGCTGGTGCTTATGCAACCACTAAAATGGGTACAAAAAATTCTTTAGAAGAGGTATTTTATGGATATAAATAATATAGTATTTATTGATCATTTGCCCACTTTAGATCTTCATGGTTTCACTAGAGATTTTGCTATTATAGAGATAAATCAATTTATAAAAGATAACATAAAAATGAAAAATGAATTTATTGTTATAATTCATGGAAAAGGTAGTGGAATAATAAGGGAAATGTGTTTAAAAACATTACATAGAAATAAATTTGTTAAGGATTATAAAATATGGTATGCAAATGACGGATGTACAATCGTACAACTAGATAAAAATGTCTTTGATTAATTTGACAAAAATATATGTATTATGTTAAAATATGGTCGTATTGTGAGGGGGATTATATATGAACGAACAAAGAAAAAGATCATTTATTGATTTTTTAGTACAATTAATATTTATTATTTTATTTGTAATATTATTAATTTGGTTATTTCCAACTAAAGATTGGATGAAAGAAAATTATTTCAATGGAAATGGTGGATATGTAGAAGAAAAAGAATCTACCATTGAAGATCAAACATTTGTTGATAATATTAATAATATGTTAGAAGGCGCTAAGTCATATTTTGGATATGATGTTAATTTACCAGGAGAAGATGAAACAGTTGAAGTAACATTAGGTGAATTAGTTGAAAAGCATGTTATTATCATGCCAAGAGATAAAAAAGGTAACAAATGTGATGAATCATCTAAAGCTACAATTACAAAAACTTTAAATGGATATGCTATTAAAGTTGAATTAACTTGTGGAAAAACAACTGATTATATTATTAGAAATGTTGGATGCAATCCGTTTTGTGAAAACAATTGTAATACACAAAAATGTACATTAGAATACGAATATTCAAAAAAAATAAATGGATATTGGACTAATTGGAGTAACTGGAGTAGTTGGTCTACTACAAAGAGAGTTTCTAGCGAAACTTTAAAAGTTGAGAAAAAGACTGTAAATTCAAAAATATGTCCAAATGGTTATACATTAAATAGTGATAAATCTGCATGTGTAAAAGTAAGTACATCTGAAATAATTGTTGATGCTGAAGTTACTAAGACTTGTCCTGTTGGTTATGAATTTAATAGTGATAAAACAGCATGTATAAAAAATAATATTAAAACAATTACTAAAGATGCTG
This sequence comes from uncultured Bacillota bacterium, assembly GCA_905200435.1. Classification (GTDB taxonomy): domain Bacteria; phylum Bacillota_I; class Bacilli_A; order RF39; family UBA660; genus CAG-884. Next base: position 2,894 of record CAJKKJ010000172.1, read on the forward strand.
AAGTAGTATATACATG
>CAJKKJ010000173.1 GCA_905200435.1 uncultured Bacillota bacterium
ATATCAGTTCATTATAAAAATCTTAGATTTTTGTCTTGACAACTGAGCCACTATATTGTTTTGGTATTTTAATGTGGATTATCTAGGACAGCCAATACAAAATGCTTTAGTATTGGCTGTTTGTAGTTTGATTTGCATATCTGTTCTTGTAGCTTTGTATCGAATTCCAGAACAACTATGTGTAAATTCACAGATAGAAAAGTTACTATATTTTCCTGTTAATCCTACAAATATTATTTATATGGTTATAATTCGATTATTTAAAATACAAATATTGTCATTTATCTGCTGTTTTTTATCAAGTATATATTTTTTTAAGTGGAATGTTTTACCGTTAATTTTAACTACCATATTATGTGCTTTGATATTGATAATAATTGATTTATTTATCTTTTCAATTTCTATTGTTATATCGACAGTTAGTGAAAAATATTGCGGATATATTTTACTTACTTTTCAATATGGTGGTTTTCTTTTTATAATGTGGGGGATTGTACGTTTACTTATATTTGCATTTGAAAAACCGCTGATGATAAATGGAATATACCATCTTTTTGAAAATAATTATTTGATAAGTGTTCTTATTTTTATAATGATTATATTTCTGAGTTATATATATACTATCAAAATAAGTGCATCATATTTTCTTAGGTGTTACCATTATTTAAATTGTTTTACCAAACCTAGATTTCATGCAAATATATCTAAGTATTTTAACAAAAATCCATATATTTTGAATGAATGGTGTCGAGTTTCAAGAAATAAGGAATTACTTTTTTACTCTAATTTAAAAAGTGTGATAACTGTGTATCTTTTGGTAAATCTTTTTTCAAAAAGAATATCTGGAAGTTATATAGAAATTCAAAGTGTACTAAAAATTCTTGTAATGGTATTATGCTGTGCTATGAATACAATTTCCAGCACATCATATACCAGTGATAAAAATATCTCATATTATAACCTATTTCCAGTCAAAAACAGTAGGATATTCTTTTCTAAGGTATTGATAAGCTCTGTTTTGAATGAAATTGTCATCATTTGTGCATGGATTGTTTGCAGTATTGGTAAAAATGGGCTATTTTTTGATATATCTTTATTGCTGTATGGTACATTTACGAATATACTTTGCTCTTTTATGGGAGTGTACTTTGACTATAAAATGCCCAGAACTGAAATCACACCTAATACATTATTACATGGGAATATGAGCAAGATATTTGTTTTAGTCATGATTGTGGCTTTAACAATTTTAGAAATGTATTTTTGGAAAAAATTTTCCTTTGTTAAATTTTCTATTGGATTATCAATGATGAATATCTTGATTTTATTATTGATAGGTGTGGTTATGTATATGAAAAGAGGTCTTTCAGATGATAGAAATAAATAATTTAAGTAAGTCTTATGGTATAAATAAAATTTTTGAAAATGAGAGCATTACTTTAACTAATTCCTGTATATATGCTTTAGTAGGGGTAAATGGTATTGGAAAATCGACTTTTTTAAATTCGATTATCCAACCTAGCACATTGGATAAAGGAAGTGTAAAAATAGATGATATTCCTTCTACCGATTTTACAGCAAAATATCACTATGCTTTTGTTCCAGATACAAAGGATATGTTTTTAAATTTGACTGGAAAAGAATATTTACAATTTGTTAGTGAACTTTATAATCAAAAAGAAAAGTTTGATGAACTGCTTGCTATCTATATACCAAAATTGAAGTTGGAAAATTCATTAGAACAAACTATTTCCAGTTATTCTCTTGGAATGAAACAAAAAATATATCTTGCAGGAGCTTTCATGTCAAATGCTCAAAACATTATTTTGGACGAACCGTTTAATGCGATTGACCCAGAAAGTACTTCCGTTATCAAAAAAATATTATTTGATTTAAAAGATACAGGAAAAATGATTTTATTTTCTGTTCATAATTTAGATTTAGTATCAAATTTCTGTGATAAAATTATTTTTATAGATAACAGACATAGCATTTTTGAGTGTAACAACCCACAAAACTTTGATGTATTAGAAAAAATATTTTTTGACAAATGTGTAATAAAAAAATAAATTTAATGACTTAGTGCTAGAATACTGGGAGAATTTTATGAAATGAATGAGAAAGAACTAACTTCTAGTTTTAAGGCTCTCTCTTGCGAAACTAGAAGAAAAATTATTTACCTTTTAAAAAGTAAATGCTTATGTGCCGGAGATATAGCCAAACATTTTGAACTCACTGGAGCTACTATTTCACATCACTTAAAAGTATTAGCAGAGGGAAATTTGATAACATCTAAAAAAGTGGGTTTAGAGATATACTATTCTCTCAACATTGAAAAATATAATGTATTGAGTAGGTGGTTTCAATTTCTGAATGATATAGAAAATTTCAAAGAGAAAGGGATAAAATGAACACTCCAAAATATCTAGAAATTGCAGAATTGCTTAGAATAGATATATTTGTAAAACATGCAAAAGAAAATCAACTAATTCCCGGTATCAGAAGATACGCTCAGATTTACAATGTCAATCCAAAGATTGGATTATTCTGATGTGGAATTTGAAAATATGATAACAGAAGAAGTTATAAAAAGGTAGGTGTTCTATTATGATTGGACTTAAAAAACGAGATATAAAAAGGCGTTAAAGTTTGAAATCAAATGAAGTAATCAACGGAATAAACAAAGAAAATATAGGGAGATGCACAGTTATTTGTGCTATCTCCCTTAGTCGTTTTATCATCATATCAAGGCTCATTCAATCGTGGTAAATCTGTGGTAAAATGAGTATTTCCTATACCTCAAAATGTTTAAAAGTGTAGTGTTTATGCGGATAATCTAAAATTAAATATAAAATTTAATATAAAAATGCTATACTGTTTATTTTATTTCCTCAACGTTAC
>CAJKKJ010000174.1 GCA_905200435.1 uncultured Bacillota bacterium
ATAATTTAAAAATACTGTTAATGAATTATATTCATGACTTCCTGGTTTAGCATTAAATCTTTCAGCAACTTCCTTTTGAACCATAACAACAAGTTTACTAACATCAATATTTTCATTTATAAATTTTAAAATAATTGGTGTTGTAATATAATATGGTAAATTAGAAACCATTATTTTTTTTGAATAATCATATTTTTTTATTATCTCATTAACATTAGTTTCTAAAAAATCTCCAAATATTACTTCTACATTATTATATTCATTTAGTTTAGAATCAAGAATATCTTTTAAACTTTCATCTATTTCAAAAGCTATTACGTGTCCTGCTTTTTTAACAAGTTCACTAGTTAAAGCACCAGCACCTGGGCCAATTTCTAAAACCAATGTATTATTATCAACTCCTGATTTTAAAACAATACTATCAATAATTCTTTTGTCTTTTAAAAAGTTTTGTCCGTATTTTTTTTTGAAATTAAAATCCATTACCAACCCCACCTTAAAACAGTAAATTTTGTATTATTATTTGTAATATGACCTGTTATAGATTCACCAGTAAATGCTAAATCGATTAGTACATTTCCATATATTCTCCATGCATTTCTCATAGCGATACCTGTATCCATACATACTCCTATTATATCTAAATTGTCATTTACAACATGAATAATTGTACCACAAGGGAAAAGTGTTGGATCACTTGCTAAAATATGGATTTTACCATATTCTTTATCATTAAAGAAAGTACTTTCTATATCATTGGTTAAATAGTGATAAACACCGTCACTATCGGGACAATATAATAAGCCAGTACAACCATAACAATCAGGTCCATATCCTGTTAATTTACCAACATAATCAGCTTCTGGACCAGTACCTATAACAACTTCTTCATTTACACTTTCAAAAACTTCTATTTCACCTGTTGTTAAATTGGTAACAATTTTTCCATTTTTACCTTCTACTAATATATTTTTATTATTTTTAGGTATTGAATCATCATATGTTTCAATTGTATCATATTTTATTATTTCTGTTGTGATTATATCTCTTTTTGTATATTTATCAATACCATATATTAATGCAATAGATAAGCCTATATACATGATATCTATAAGTCTCTTTTTCATAAGCACCTCAAACTATATATTACACTAATTATATCTTTAAGTCAAATAAACTGATAGCATTACTTTTGGTAATATCTAACACTTCTTCGTATGAAATACCTTTAATTTCTGCAATCTTTGAAGCAACAATACAAATATTTTTTGGTTCATTTTTTTCACCTCTACAAGGACTCAAAAATGGACTATCTGTTTCTAATACTATTCTATCAAGTGGTAATTTTTTTACAACATCAACTAATTTATTATTCTTGAATGTTAAAACTCCACCAATTCCAAAATAAGTGTTTAATTTAATTAATTCATTAGCAGATTCAATACTTCCACTATAACAATGTAATACTTTTTTTACATCCTTATAATCTTTTAATATATTAATAGTATCATTAATAGCATCTCTACTATGGATAACAACAGCTTTTTTATATTTCCTAGCCATGTCTAATTGTTTTTTAAATAAAGTAATTTGTTTTTCTCTTGTTTCTTTGTCATAATGATAATCAAGTCCAATTTCTCCAATACCAACTACTTTATCATTATTAATATTTTCCTCTATAAAATCAATATCACTATCTTTATAGTTTAAAACATCTTCTGGATGTATTCCTATAGTAAAATATACATTTTGATAATTTAATTTTAGTACTTCTTTATTTGTTAAATCATCTGTTCCACTTACTATTATATTTCCATCAAAAGAATCAACTATTTTCTCTATTTCTTCTTTAGTATAATATTCATTAAATAAATGAGCATGAGTATCTATCACCGTTATAAAAACCTTCTTTCAAAATTTTAATAATATTTTACAAGTTATATTCTAACTATGTTTATTAATCCATTCTATAGTATCTTTTATTGTATCTTTCATATTCCTATTTTTAAAATTTAATAGTCTTTTTGCCTTTTCATTACTAAAATTAGCATTAGATGACAAAGTATATAGCGAATATCTTGTGAAAAGTGGTGTTTTCTTTTTTATATTATAGTATATTTCAAAGAATGGTGCGATTAATTTTGCGAGTCCTATTGGTAATATGATACGAATTTTTTTATTTTTTTGTGCATCACAAACTAAATCACACAATTCTTTAATTGTTAGATATTTGTTAGATAAAATATAGCATTCACCTTTAGTTCCATTTTCGCAAGCATTTATAACACCATTTGCAACATCTCTGACATCCACAAAATCATATCCGCCTTTTACACAAGCAAATAGCTTACCATTTGCAACATTTTTAACCAATTCAGTCAAATGACTATTACCATAGTCATTTGGTCCAATAATTCCAGATGGATGAACAATACAAGCATTTAAGTTTTTGTTTTTTACGGCATCAATAACAAATTTTGCCGCCTCTGCTTTGGTTTTTGCATATAATCCATGCACCTTATCAGGGTTAAAATCAGTTATTTCGTATATTTTTTTATTATCAGGCTTTTCGGGTATCGCATGAACAGTACTAATATAGATAAGTTTTGCATTTATTTCTAAAACTTTATCCACTATATTTTTAGTACCATTAACATTAACATTATAAACCAGTTGATTATATTTTGTTTTTATGGATACAATAGCAGCACAATGAATTACACAAACTTGTTTACTTTTTGTATTTTCAAATATAGATGATAAAGATTCTTTTTTAGTAACATCACCATAATATATTTTACAATTTAAATTTTCTAATGATT
>CAJKKJ010000175.1 GCA_905200435.1 uncultured Bacillota bacterium
TTTTTTCTAATGCAAATGCGGCTCTCCACCAGGATTCTGAATTTCTTCCATTATTTATTACTTCGTATAAAAATTGTATTACTTGTTCATTTTTATATGGACACTCCCCAAGAGCCCAACAAAATCCTATTGAATCATATAAATATCCTCTTCTATTCGATTCTATATTTTGCAATACACCAATAATTTTATTATAATCGAAATGTTGTAATATACTTCCAATGTTCCAATCACAATTTTCATTAATATTATTTAAAAGAATAATATTAATCAATATACTTATATCAAAACGTTCCTCTTTAAGTATTTCTGCAATATTTAATAGATCTGTTTCTGATATTTTTGTCTTTGATATACTTTTATATCTTCCTAATTTTAAATCGTTAATAATTTTTAACATTTCTTCGTTTTTCATAGCAATAAACCTCCCTACACTATACCTTTTATTATATAGGATTTATTTCATTTATTCAACAAATTATTGCTATTTTAATACTTTTGCATTGTTAATAAGTATTCTTGATGACCTGGATCTATTACAATTCTATAATTATTCATACATATCCTCCTGAAATAAATATGATATTTTATGAAAAATGTAAAACTCTTATTTTAAATAGTATGCTTTTTATACAATTGATAATATATTAAGTTATTTAATAGTATTTAAACTTCCAAAACTTCTTTTATTATTTTTCTAATTTCAATTATTCTCTTATCCATAAATTCAGGATGATCTTTAAACCATTTAATATTGAGTGGTGATGGATGAGGTAATACAAGGGTTAATTTATTATTGATATAGTTATTCTTAAAAATCAAATCATTAAAATCTTCATTAGGAAAAAATACTTTAGCAGCTTTTGCACCAATTATAATATATAGTTTATTATTAATATACTCTAATTCTTTTTTAACCCATTTTTCATAACACACTTTAGGTGGGGTCCTATCATTACCATTTTTATCTTTTCCAGGATAACAATGCGCAAGGGATGCAATATAAAAATTATCAGGATTATAAAAAACTTCATCATCAATCATGTACCATTCATACTTTAGTTTCTTTCCTGTTTTATCAGTAAATGGTTTTAATGTCTCATGAACAGTTGCAGAAGGAGCTTGGCTTATTTGAACAATTTTAGAATTAGCATTCCCCCAGAAAACAGGATGTGGTTGAAAACCAAATTTTTCTTTACATATTTCACATTTCTTTAAGTTTTCTAATATTTTATTTAATTCGTCATTCATTTCTATTTACCATTTTCTAAATAGTTTTCTCCATTTAAATAATTAATTTTGATACCATCTTGAACATTATATATATATACATTAAATTTAATGCCTTCACCATTATCTTCTATTGATAATCCTTCCAAGTGTATACCACTTGCTAAAAGGTTATTACCTTCAAATATCGGCGTTGACCTATATAAAACATGATTCTTTGTTTCTTTGATATAACTTGCAACTTTATTTTCAAAATCTAACATAGCACCAACATTTGTTTGTCTTGTACAAGTTATCAAATTTTTTTCATTAGCATTTTCACCAGTTAGTTGATAACCAATTAAATGACATCTATTATATAAATATTTACCATCAACTATATCATATTTTTTTTGATTCCAACCGCTTGGTTTTATCATACCAATACTTCCTCTTTTCTCAGTTGGCATTAATTCAATACTTATGTTTGCAAATGCAGTTCCACTTCTTCCTAAGTAATCTAAATCACTATATGATTCAAAAGAATTTGTATTTATATATTTGCTATCAAATACTGGTTCGTTATTATTAATGTATATATATTCTTTTCCTGAATATTCTGGTATATTAGCAAGTTCATAATATTCTTCGGAAACAGGGACAGTTTCTCTACTATATGTATGGGAAACTAATACTCCTATTAAAATACACATTATAAATGTAAAAATTATAAAATTATTCTTTTTCATTTTTCCTCCCATTTATTCAAATATATTTTTATTCTTCTATAAAAACTTCATATTTTTCTTTGTTATTTTCTAATGACTTATCTACGTCTATTATATAATACTGGATAGTTCGGTCTTTTTGTTTATCATACCACTCTTTAATTAGGACTCCATTTAATGCTTGCATTGTTTTAGCTGAACCTATATTATCTTTATCACAATCCATTAATACTTCTTTAATTCCATGCTTTTGGCATTCTTTCAAACCTAAATATAAATTTATTTTATTATAGCCTTTTTTTCTTTCTTCTGGTCTTATGCTATATCCTATATGACCACCTATTTTTTTTAGATTTTCATTAAGCTCTAATCTTATATTTATCATTCCAACAATTTTGTTATCGTTTTTTCTTATTAAGAAGAATGTTTCCGATGGTACTTTTTCTTCTGTTGGTTTTCTTTTTATATCTTCATCTAATTTTTGTAACCATGTACTATAACTATCTAAATATTTATCTAATCCACCAACACCATTTATTTTAGAATTGTATTTATAAAATTCATTTATGTATTCTATTGCCTGTCTTTCGTGCTCTATTTGTGGTTTCACATGTTTGAACTTTTCCATGTTCACTCTCCATCTAATGACATTTCATATATTATTCTTTGTCTTTCAAATCCAATATGTTCATACATTGATAATGCATTTTTATTGAATAGCCAACAATTTAGTTCTATCCTTGTGCAGTTATTTTCTTTTGCTATTATTTTTGCTTGCTCTACTAATTTTTTTCCTAATCCTTGACCTCTATAGTTTTCATCTATTACTAATTGATCTATATCTAATTTTTTCTTGTATTTACCTTTAATTTTATATGA
>CAJKKJ010000176.1 GCA_905200435.1 uncultured Bacillota bacterium
AGAGAAGAATATAAAGTTCTATCACCTAATGCTATGTTACTATATTCTATTTTAACCGATAGGTTGGAATTATCATTCAAACAAATAGAAAGTAACAAAAAAATACAATTCTATGATGCAAAAGGCGATATGTATGTAATTTTTAAGAGAGAAGAAATACAAGAAAAAATGCATATAAAACGTTCAGCATTAGATACAGCTTTAGCACAATTAAAAGAATGTAATCTTATAAAAGAGAAAAAGCAAGGTAAAAATATGCCAAATATTATTTATTTAGGCAAAACCATAGGAATGATAGAAAGTGAAAAAATAGAGAAATTAAGGAGTGTCGAAAATCAGCAGTCAGGAGTGCATGAAATCAACACTCCTGAGTGTAGAAAATCGACAGTCCTTAATAGCAATAATAATAAATATATAAATAATAACTATAAAGGCTATCAAGGAAAAAAGAATACTTATCAAGGCAGAGTTTATCCACCTGGATATTTAGACAAGCTATATGCTAATTATAATTCACCCAATGATAGTGTTGAAGATTATAAAAAATCAAACGGAATCACCAATTTAAACGATTTGATAGAAAATAATGGTTAAGGAGGATTTGAAAATGGAAAATGTTAAAGTAAAAGACAGATTTGTAGATGAAAAAACAGGAATTGAATATATAAAACAAGGCGATTATTATTTGCCTAATTTAGTATTAGCACCAGAAGAAACAAATTATACAATTGGAAAATATGGCAGAATGAAATTGGATTATTTAAAAAAACATAAAAAAGTTGAATATATCATTTTATTTACGGATGGCAAATTAAATAGATATTTACACGAGATAGATATTGCTTGTGAAGACAGAATAAAAACAATTATATCTCAGTTAGTAAAACAAGAAAATGTAACTGAAGAACTAAAAATAAACAATCAAATGGAATGGGTTGGCAGGATGAATTCAATTAAAAATCGTGCTGAAGAAATTGTATTAAGTGAATTAATTTATGTATAGGAGGTACAGAAATGGATGAAGTAAGATTATATGAAATGTATTTAAATGAGGCTATTGAAGAAAGAAGAACTGATTTAATAAATAGAAATGAAGATTATAAAAATTTGAGAGAAAAATTTAATTATATTATGAATAAATATCCGAATTTACAATTTATACTAGAAGATAGAGAAATGATATTAAATGAAACTGAATGTAAAATGTTACAAGAATTAGCTAAAATTTATATGGAAATTTGTGATTTTGAGGAAAAGGAAATATTCCTTTTAGGTGGTAAAGAGATGTATTTTTACTTAAAAGATACAGGCGTTATTAAAGAAAAATAAATCACATTTTATACAACATAATTGTAATTTGAATTACAAATAATTTTACAATTAAAAGAATAAAAAAATTTTTTAGGAGAGATTTCAGATGAAATTTCTTCTTTTTTTAAGGCAATTTTTAGTAAAAATGTGGTTAGAAATTGGCTTATATTACAAAATGAAATATTTAAAGCAAGCGACGCATTTATACTCCCGTATAAATACAGCTTGTCATTTTTAGCAAAATGAATGGATGGGGAAATTCTTTCCCCAAACCCCATAAAGAATTTTGAAAGGAGCAAATTAAATTATGAGAGAAAGAACAATCAAAAAACAATTTTGGATAAACCAAGAAGAAGATAATTTGTTAAAAGCTAAAGCTAAAAAAACAGGGTTGAATGAATCTGAATTTTTAAGAAGCTGTATTAAAGGTTATAAAATAAAAGAACAACCTACAAAAGAAATAAGGGAATTTACAAAACAAATTTCTGGTATTGCAAATAATGTAAATCAAATAGCAATGAGAGTTAATATAAGAGGATATGCTGGGACAGATGAACTTGATTATTTAAGAAATACTATTAATCAATTTATTTTAGAATTCCAAAAGAAAATATATTCAAGAGAATAGGAGGTGATTTTAATGGCGGTCATAAAAATAAAAACAATTAAAAGTAATTTACAAGCAGTTATCAATTATGGTAAAAATGGAGAAAAAACAGAACATGGAATTTTAGTATCAGGTATTAATTGTAATGTGGATACTACTTATGAAGAAATGGCACTTACAAAAAAATTCTTTCATAAAGAAGGCAAAACATTAGGTTATCATATAATACAATCATTTAAAGGATATGAAGTACCTCCAGAAAAAGCGAATCAAATTGGAAAAGAACTTGCTGAAGAACTATGGGGAGATAAATATCAAGTTGTTATTTGTACTCATATAAATAAGCAAAATGTCCATAATCACATAATTATAAATTCTGTTTCTTTTGTAGATGGAAATAAATATCATAATTCTAATGCAGAAATTGCATTTATGAAAGAAGCTTCTGACAGATTATGTTTAAATTATGGGCTATCTATTGTAAATACTCCTAAAGCTGATAAAGAAAAAGAATTTAGACAAAATAATATTGATTATTTTAACCGTAGAGATGAAAAAATTCAAAAGATAATAACTGATATGGATGAAACAATAAATTCTGTTAAAAAGTATTCTGATTTTAAATTAGTTCTAAAATCAAAAGGCTATGAAAATATTAAAGATGGTGGCAAATATCTTACAATGAAAACACCTTATTTTTCAAGAAATGTAAGAATTGATAGGGCTTTTGGAGATGAATATTCAGTTCAAGGAATTAAAGAAAGAATTTATAGATATTCAAAAGAAGAATTACCACCAGTTGCAAATTTTAAAAAGAAATATTATAGAAAACTATATACGGGACCAAAAATAAATAAATTTTTATTGCAAACAAGCTCACTATATAGATTATAT
>CAJKKJ010000177.1 GCA_905200435.1 uncultured Bacillota bacterium
TAATTCATAGGTAATTTTTGATACAGTTATGTTAATACATAAATAAGAAATAAATAAAAAAGGAGTTGATATTATGTGGAGATATGCTGGTAAAAATAGTGCAACATTATCAGGAGCTGTGATAACTGCATTTGTATTATTTAAAGCTATGAAATATTCAGTTATAGTTGGTGAAGCATTTGGAGAGGTGGCTTTCATGATAACACTTGTAGGAATTATGTTTCTTCCTATGATTATACTAATAATGATAGTAGTAATTCACGACGCTATAATTAAAAATAAAAAGAAATAAAATCATAGGTAATTTTTAATATAATTTCGTTAATATAGTAATATAAGAAAGGAGGTGGTAGACCATGAATGTATGAGAAAAGATAAAGCATTTAAAATACATTAGTGTTATATGGATTGTATAAAAAATATAAGCATTATCAAAAATAATTAATAAAAAGGAGTGGTATTGTGATTAAATTTAAAAATATATTATTTAATATAGGATATGTGTTATTAGGTGTTTTAGGTTGGATAGGAATATTTACAAGTATTTATGTATCGGCTTATACATGTCTTATTTTGTTTTATTTATTAATGAACATAAAAATTATAGAATTTATAATATTGACTACAGTTTGTGCATTTTGTTTGTTAATATCTTGGTATTTAGGAAAAGTTATAATAGATAAAATCAAATATTACATAGCTAGAAGAAAAATTAATAAAGGAGATAAATAATTATGAAAAATCAATGTTGTGTAGAAGGTTGTGAAAATACAAATATATTAGCTAAAAATATGTGTACTAAACATTACAAACAAATGTATCGATATGGAAAAATACTTAAAAGAACTAAGCGTGACCCAAATGAAATAATCAAATATGATGATTATGCTGAAATAATATTATATGATAATAATGGTAATGAAAAACATAGGGCTAAAATAGATATCGATGATATAGAAAATGTTAATAAATATAAATGGTATTCATCTTTTTCTGAAGATAGATACTATGTTCAATCAGATAATGTTAATGGTAAAAGAGTTTATTTACATAGATTTATTATGAATTGTTATGATACATGCAAGATTGTAGACCATATAAACCATAATACATTTGATAATAGAAAAAGTAATTTAAGAGTTGTAACCGCATCGCAAAATAATATGAATAGAATATTATCAAAAAATAATACTACAGGAAAAACAGGTGTATATTATAATAAAAATAATAAATATGAAGCATATATAACCATTGATGGTGAGAAATTGATATTAGGTTACTTTGATTCTTTTGAAAAAGCTATAAATATTAGAAAACAAGCAGAAATAGAATATTTTGGAGAATATAGATATATAGATGAATAATATAATTAAAAATAATTAATAAAAGGAGAGCGATAACATGATAGGTCAATGTAAAATAACGATAGTTGATAGTCCCCCTGGGTACGGTAAGACTTCGTTTGCAATACAATATATGAATAATGAACTATTTGAAAGATTTATGTATATAACACCGTTTTTATCTGAAATAGATAGAGTAATTAAAACTTGTGATAATAGAGAGTTCAGAAAGCCGAATGAGAAACTAGGGAAAGGAAGTAAAACAAATCATTTCTATAAGCTCGTAGAAGATGGTTATAATGTAATTTCAACTCATAGTTTGTTTAAAGGATTAAGTCAAGAAGTAATCAATGATATACGAGAGGGTGAATATATACTCATATTAGATGAAGTGTGTGATGTTGTCGAGCAAATACCTATAAGCAAAAGAGATATTCAAATATTAATAAATGAAAAAATAATTGAAATAGACGAAGAAAATAAAGCACACTGGATAGATGATACATATGAAGGTAAATTTAGTAGTATGAAAAATCCAATTAAAAATGGCGATGTATATTTCTTTAATAATTCACTAATGTTATGGACATTTCCAATCAATATATTTACAGCTTTTAAAGAGGTTTACATATTAACATATATGTTTAAAGGTCAAGTACAAAGATATTACTATGACTTAAATAGTGTAGAATATGAATATAAATCAATAAGCAAAATTAATAACAGCTATAACTTATGTGAATATCAAGAAATTAATGGTGTTAAATATAAAGACTTGATACATATATACGAAGGAAAATTAAATGATATAGGAGATAGGACTACTGCACTATCTAAAAGTTGGTATGACAAATCTAGCAAGAAGGAATTGATGAAGAAATTAAAAAATAGTACATATTATTATTTCAAAAGAGTTATTAAATCAAAATCTAAAGAAAATATGTGGACAACATTTGAGGATTATAAAGCACAATGTAAAGGTGAAGGTTATAGTAAAGGGTTTGTACCTTGCAATAGTAGAGCAACAAATGAATATAAAGATAAAACTAATTGTGCCTATTTGATAAATAGATATTATAAGCCTACAATTAACAATTTCTTTACAGATAAAGGTGTCAAAATAGATGAAGATACTTGGTCATTATCAGAATTAATTCAATGGTTATTTAGAAGTGCAATAAGAGAAGAAAAAGAAATTAATTTATATATACCTTCTAAAAGAATGAGGAATTTATTAAAAGATTGGTTAGATAGTTGTACGGATTAAAACCGTACAATTTAAAAATTGCCTTTTAAAATAATACGATAAAAATATAATATTTTAAAGGTAAAAAATTCATTTTCTTAGAAGATAAGAGAAAAGTAAAAATAATTAATAAAGAGATAATTCCCCTTATTGAGATAAGGGGAAGGAGGAATAATAATTTGGTTTTTAATTATTATGACGACTAGGGGATGAAGAATTG
>CAJKKJ010000178.1 GCA_905200435.1 uncultured Bacillota bacterium
TTTTGTGTTTCAGTAGTTTCTAAAAAACTATAATATTTATGTAATTCACTCTTATAATCACTTGTTGTATAAAATTTTAAATTAGTTGGTAATTCAGTATTATTTGAACTATCTCCTCTATCTATACTAAGTGTTGCATACATATCTACTGTACTTCCACTTGCATCCAATGTAATAGTAAATTTTCCACTATCCCCTGGACTAATTTTACCAAGTTCAATAGTTTTAATAGAACTACTATCATCCTTAAAACCAGTAACATTAAATACAGCATTACCAGTACTACCATTAATATTACCACTAACTAAAAATCTATAATAAGCAACACTACCAAATAATAAACTTGTTATGCATATTATAACTAATAAAACTATAATTATTTTCTTATTAATTTTCATATTCTAACTCCTCTTCTAATATATTACTTTTCCCATAAAGAGGACCAGTATCTATATACTCTTTTATACCAATAAAGTTATTACCAAAAATATTATTTTTTAATAATACATATATGTATTAGGTCAAACATGTTATCAACATTCTTTCTATTTTCTATTACTTTATCAACATTTACTCTATATACATTATACAATATATTATTCCTAAGTTCAATCAAAAAAAAGATTAAATTGAATTAATATTCACTTTAACCTTCTTCTCACCATTTGCATAAGCAGCTGCTTGCGCTACAGTTCTAATAGCATTAGCAATATTACCAGCTTTACCAATAATAGAACCCATATCTTTTTCATCTACAGTAATATTAATAACTGAAAAAGTTCCTTCATCACTGCTTTGCTCAACAGTAACATTATCTGGATATTTAACAATTTGTTTAACTAAATAATCAACTAAATAAACTACTTTATCCATCTTATTTGCCCATTCTCATTTCATGATACTCTTTTAAAACACCAGTTTGGCTTAATAAATTACGAACAGTATCAGTAGGTTCAGCACCATTCTTTAACCATTTAATAGCTAATTCCTTGTTGATTTTAACTTCAGCAGGATTAGCAACTGGATTATAAGTACCAATTTCTTCAATAGCGCGTCCATCTCTTGGGCTCTTAGAATCAGCAACTACAACTCTATAAAAAGGTCTTTTAGTAGTTCCCATTCTCTTAAGTCTAATTTTTACCATAATATTTCCTCCATTCATTAAGATAATACCACATTTAAAAGTATCTGTCAACCTTTTTTGGTTTACAAAAAAAGTAGAACTTTCATTCTACTTAATAATACATTTTATTTTTCTTGAAAAATGCATAACAACCAATCACTAAAAGTGATCCAGCAACAACAATTACTAAAGTTGTATTAATACCTGTATCTGGATTACCACAAGCTTCTTCATAAACATCCTTAGTAACTACATTACCATTGTTATCATAATATTTACCATCTTGAATTTTACATTTAGGAGTACATTCACTTTCATAAACAGATTTAGTAACTACATTACCATTTTTACCATAATAATTACCATTTTTATATTCACACTTAGGTGTAGTAGTTTTACAAACTTCATTATATTTAGCTTCAGTAACTACATTGCCATTATTATCATAAAATTTTCCATCTTTTTCTTCACATTTAGGTGTAACAACAGTATCTTCAGTAACTTTTATTTCAATACAAGAAGCCTGACTAGAAACATTTTGAGCATTTGCTCCATTTGCACTTGAACTAGTAAATATCTTATCCATGTTGATTTGGATTAAATCAGATTTAGTTAAACTACTTAAAGCCTTGTATCTTAACCTAATTACAGGAACCATACCATTCCTACCAGTATCATTCTTAACCTCTAAGCCAAGAGAACCATCGACATTATTAAATGGACTACCATTATTACCCAATCCAACAAATCCATTCATTGTATGAGCAGTTGTATCTGTGGTAACATTATTTGCCCTATAATTAGTAGCTTTAACATATCTAAGGTTATTAGCTTCCCTAATGATCATAATAACTTCAAATTCTTCGCCAGCTTTTACACTAGTTGGATATTGAAAACAAACTGTTCCATCGCAACTTTCATAAGCGCTAACAGAACCAATAAATAACATGCATATTAAACACAACAATATTTTCTTAATCTTCATATTCATCTCCTACTTTCTACTATTAGTATAGCAACATTTTAAAAATTTGTAAATATATTTTTTTATCATCTGTAAATTAAGAGACAACCATTTCTAAACGGAACCATGAATTCTTATTATAAGACAAAGAATACTCATTATTACCAATTTTAAAATTATTAGGAAGTTCCTTTAAAAATACATCCTTTAATTCCCCAAAATCATCAATACCATTTAAACTAATTGTTCTAACATAAAATACATACTTACCTTTTTCCAAGTCTTTCAAATCAATATTTGCGCTAAACCAAGCATATATTCTTGAATAACCATCATCAACATTCAAACTAATTTGAGATCCCTTGATACTACCAATCTCATAATTATATCTCTTACCAGTATCGACATTTTCTATAAT
This sequence comes from uncultured Bacillota bacterium, assembly GCA_905200435.1. Lineage (GTDB taxonomy): Bacteria > Bacillota_I > Bacilli_A > RF39 > UBA660 > CAG-884. Next base: position 2,506 of record CAJKKJ010000178.1, read on the forward strand.
CAAATATCTATTAACTTCACCTTTATAATCACCATTTATATTAAATGAATAACCAGTTATATTTAAAGTACCATTATAATTAATAGAACTAATACTATTATACATATTAGAAGAATGTTTAGTTGAACCATTTGCAATTAAACCATTATCACTTATAATAACTTCCATAGGGAATTCTCTCTCATAATTATTATTTCTGAAATAATAACCTCTACCTTCATCATCAGAAGCTTTTTTA
>CAJKKJ010000179.1 GCA_905200435.1 uncultured Bacillota bacterium
AGGAAAAATAAAATGGATAACAAATATGTTAATAAAGCTTTGGAACTATCATCTGAGGTTGCATCAAATGTTTATCTAGATGCTATTTCTAAAGGGTTGATGGGGACATTACCTATCTTGATTATTGGTTCAATTGGATGTCTTTTAGGGGTATTCCCATTTGATCCTTATTTACAATTTATTGAAAAAATAGGAGTTAAAACTTATTTCTTAGCTGCATCAACAGTAACAACAAGCTGTTTATCAATTTATGCAGCATTCTTAATTGGATATCGTTTAGCTGGAAGTTTTAAATGTGATCAAATTCCAGCAGGATTAATTTCAGTTTTTGCATTTTTTATTACTACACCACTAACAAAAGATAGTGGATTGATGATGGAATTTATGGGTGCTAAAGGTTTATTCGGTGCAATGATTGCTGCATTGATAGCTACAAGAATCTATTGTGCATTTATGAATGTTGATAAATTAAAAATTAAAATGCCAAATGGTGTACCACCAATGATTGCTAATACATTTACAGCATTAATTCCAGCAATATTAGTAGGATTAATTTTCATTGCTGTGGCTACAATATTCTCATTTACTCCTTATGGTTCATTTACACAGTTAGTTTATACAGTTATTGTGACACCTTTAAATTCTTTAGGTGGAAGTGTATGGTCTTTAGTGGTTTTAATTTTAGTACAAATGTTTTTATGGTTCTTTGGAATTCATGGATCAAATGTTATTAGTGGTGTAATTACTGCTGTATATTTACCTATGGCAACAGCTAACTTAGAAGCATATGCTGCTGGTAAAGCCTTACCAAATATTTTATGTAATACATTCTATGATACTTTTAGTGGAATTGGTGGTGCAGGAGGTACTTTATCATTATGTATCGTTATCTTATTATTTGCTAAATCAAAACAAAATAAGACAATGGGGAAATTAGGTATTATTCCTGGGTTATTCACAATTAATGAACCAGTTGTATTTGGTTATCCTTTAATTATGAACCCATTAATGGCAATACCATTTATTCTAACACCAATTGTACAAACATTAGTTGCTTATTTCAGTATGTACATAGGTTTAGTGCCAAGATTTACAGGTGTACAAGTACCATGGTGTATGCCAATTATCTTAAAACCATTACTTGCTGGGGGTTGGCAAGCTGCAATTTTACAAGTTGTATGTATTTTCATTGGATGTTTAATTTGGTATCCATTCTTTAAAGTTTCTGATAAACAAAGATATGAACAAGAACAAAGTTTAGAAGCTACCGCAGAATAGTATTTGTAACAGAAAATAAATAGGAGGAAAATTATGTCACTTACAATAGAAAACAATATTCTAATGAAAAATGGGAAACCATTTTTCTACCTAGCAGATACATGCTGGTCTGCATTTACAAATATTAAAGATAATGATTGGGATTATTATTTAGATTATCGTAAATCACAAGGTTTTAACACATTACAAATCAACATCCTCCCTCAATGGGATGCATCCGCCACAGATTTATGTTATGAACCTTTTGAAGTTATTGATGGAAAATATAATTATAAAAAATTAAATTTATCTTATTTTGAGCATGCAGATAAAATGTGCGCACGTGCTAAAGAAAAAGGCTTTGAATTAGCGCTTGTTATAATGTGGTGTAATTTTGTTCCTGATACATGGGCAAGTCAATTTTATTCAAAAGGTCTTATGCCAATAGATTGTATTGACAATATTATTCATGAAACATTTACAAAGTATGAACCACTTTATATTATTAGTGGAGATACTGATTTTAATACGGAACAATGTATTGAATATTATGTTAAATGTGCTAAACAAATAAAAGAATTAGCACCTAATTGTTTATATACAACACACATAAAAGGAAGATATACATATATACCAGATAATCTTTATTCATATTTGGATTTATGTTTTTATCAAAGTGGTCATAATGCTCAAAACTTAGGAATGCCTTACTTACTTGCAGAAGAAATGGCAGATAAATATAAAGGTAAACCAGTAATAAATAGTGAACCATGTTATGAAGATATGGGATATTCCAGACAAATGTATGGAAGATGGAGTAAAGAAGATATCATTAGAGCTGCATGGATGTCTTTACTTTCTGGAGCCAGTGCTGGAATTACTTATGGAGCGGCAGGAATCTATAGTTGGCATACTACAAATAAAGGATTTGAAGCTTCGTTGGGAGAAGGATTTGCGACTCCTAAATGTTGGCAACAAGCTTTATGTTTTGATGGTGCTTGGGATTATGGTTATATAAAATATATATTTGAAACTTATGATTTATATGGGTTAAAAGCTATACAAGAACTACTTGTAAAAGAAAATCCAGAAATTAGAATTGCTAGAAAAGATGATAAAATTGTGTTATATGTTCCACACAATATTGACATTGAATTAAATTTAGATTTATCAAACTATAAATCAATTGCAATTGATTTAACAAGAAGATATGTTTCACCACTTCAAACAATTAATGGAAAGACAAGCATTATTAAAATGACATATTTTAATAGAGATGCATTATATATTTTAGAAAAAGATGTATAGAGTTGCGATTATTTGTTCGTTTTCAATTTCAGCAAAAAATATCTGTCATGTTTTGCAAGAAGAAATTGAAAAAAAGCAGCTGAACATAGAAGTTGAAGCATTTCATACAGAAGATTGTAGTAA
>CAJKKJ010000180.1 GCA_905200435.1 uncultured Bacillota bacterium
TTCATATTTCATATACCCTTTAGTAACCTCTACTAAATTAGGTATTAAATCACTTCTTCTTTTTAATTGATTATCAATACTAGCAAAAGCATTCTTACATCTCATATTTTGTCTTACTATTTTATTGTAAATAAGCACAACTACAATAATTAATAAAACAATAACAATTATTAAATATTTCATTTTTTCTCCTTTTATCATATATTTTATACTTTTAATTTAACACTTACAAGCTTAGAAACACCTGATTCTTGCATTGTAATACCATATAAACTATCAGCAAATTCCATTGTTTTCTTCTTATGTGTAATTATAATAAATTGCGTTTCATTTTTTAAATTCTTAACATATTCACCAAAAGATACAACATTAGCTTCATCTAAAGCAGCTTCAACTTCATCAAATATACAAAATGGTATTTTTTTCGTTTTAAGGATTGCAAATAATATTGAAATTGCAGTAAATGTTTTTTCTCCTCCGGATAAGAAAACAGTTTTACCTAATTTCTTACCTGGCGGATATGCTATTATATCAATACCTGTATTTAATATATCATCTGGATTAGTTAATTTTAAATCAGCTTCTCCACCCCTAAATAGTTCTCTAAATACAATCTTAAAATTAGCTCGTATACTCTCAAATGTTTTAACAAAATCATTAGCCATTTGTTTATCCATTTCTTCAATTACTTCTAAAAGCATATTTTCTGCTTTAACCAAATCTTCTCTTTGTTTAAGCAAAAATTCATATCTTTCACTAACTTGATTATATAATTCATTAGATCCCATACTTATAGTTCCTAAATCTTTTATTTGTCTTTTTAATGAATTAACCATACTTCTAGATTTTGCCTCATCATATTCAAGTCTATATTCTTTAGCTCTCTCATAAGTAATACTATAATTTTCTGACAAATTATTAAGTAAATTATCAAGTTTTCCATCTAATTTAGTTATACTTAAATTATACTCATTTTGTTCTTTAGTTTTATTAGTAATCTCACTAGTTATTTTTTTATTTACAAATTCTAAACTATTTAAATCTGTATATAAACTATTTCTTTCTTCTTTTGTTTTGTTTAATTTATTTTCAAGTAATTCTTTATCTTTTAGTAAATTATTATATTCAATAGTAATTTCTTCTTCAATCTTAGATAAATTATTACCAAGTTTATTATTTAAATCTTCTATTTCATTTTGAACATTAAGTAAATCTTTATTTAAAGAATCAAGAGATTTATTTTTTATATTAATATTTTCTTCTAATTCAAATATTTTATTGTTTTCTTTTTTGGAATCTAAATTAGATATATTATAGTCTATTTCATTTATTTCATTTTCATGTTTTCTAATATTATTTATTAATTCATCTCTTTTTTCAATTAATTTATCAAGTTCTAATTTATCATTTATTATATTATGACTTTTATTCACGCCACCAGTTAAAGATCCACCAGAATGAATTATTTCGCCAGTTATTGTAACAATACGATATTGATAATTTAATTCCTTAGCAATCTTACTTGCATTATCCAAATTATCTACAACTAATATATTACCTAATTGGTTTTCAATTACATTTTTATATTTTTCATTGGTTTTAACAAAATCTGAAGCAATACCTAAATATCCTTTTAAATTAATATTTATACTTAAATATTTACTTTTAATTATATTTAAAGGGAAAAATGTAACTCTACCCAATTTATTTTCCTTTAAGTAATTAATACCTTCTTTAGCATATTCTTCGTTTTCGGTTATAACATATGAAATAGATCCACCAAGAGCTGTACTTATTGCTTCTTCATATCCTTTGTTTATTTCAATTAAATTGCCAATTGTTCCTTCTATACCAGATAATTTTGGATTATTAATAACAGCTTTAACACCATATGGCATACTATCGTTATTTATAATTCGGTCATTTAATGAATCAATTTGAACATCCATTTTTTCTTTAACATAAATTAAACCTTTTAATTTTTTATCATATTCATTTCTTTTATTTAATAAATCATTTTCTTCTTTTAACAAATTATTTTTATTTAAAATAAGTTTTCCTTTTTGTTCTTTTAATTCATTTATACTATTTTTAAGTATTTCAATATTATTTTTTAAACTGATTTCTTTTTCTTTTTGTTCAAGTAATATACTATGCATTTTAGTATCACTAGCTTCATACTTAGCTCTTTCAATTATCATTAATCTTTTAGTATTTAGTTGTTCAACTTTACTTGTTAATTCAATCAAATTTTTATTTAATTCATTTATTAAATTATCATATTTTTCTAATTCTAATTTATTGTTTATATTTATTGCTTCACCTTTATTTTTTTCAGTTTCCAAATTTAATATTTCTCTATTTAATATATCAACCTTTTCTTTTAAACTTTTATATTCATCATTATATTTTGTTATATCTGATGCTACTAAAGCAATTTCAACATCTTTTAATTCTTCAGTTAATTTATTGTATTCTTCTAATTTTCTAGCTTCTTCTTTTAAAGGCTCAACTTGAACTTCAAGTTCATTTATAATATCATTTATTCTATCTATATTGTTAGATGTACGTTCTAACTTTTTATTTGCTTCTTCTTTTCTTTTTTTATATTTTAATACACCAGCTGCATCTTCAAATACAAGTCTTCTATTTTCAGGTTTGCTTGATAATAT
>CAJKKJ010000181.1 GCA_905200435.1 uncultured Bacillota bacterium
TAGTGTTGATGACAAAAAAGTAGAAATTGATATTGATGCTACTGGAAGTACAACTGATGTTAAATATTTTGTAAAAGTTTCTAATATTCCAGAAGGTATTAAATTGTATAAAGATGAAAATTATTTTTATGAGCTTGGAAATGAATTTGATGGGGTTATTGATTATAAGGAAACTATGAAAGAAAAAATAGTATTTTATATTGAAAATAATATTGAAAATGCCCCTGAAATTAATGGTGAAAATGAAAATGGTGTAGTAAATGAGGTTGTACCTCAAATGATAAATGTAAAATTAGAATTTGAAAAACGTTGACAAATAAGGAGTAATTTTATATACTAGATATTGTCCCGCGGACACAAAGGAGTATATATGAGTACTGAAATTGAGTCCCTGATTAGTATTTATACAATTGATCAAGGAAAAATAAAAATTTTGTTAGTTAAGAATGTTTTAGAACCTTATAAAGGTTACTGGCGTTTACCTGGAAGTTTATTGAAACAAGATGAATCACTTGAAAATAATATAACTGATGTTGTATATGATGAACTTGGATTTACTAATTTGAATATTGAACAATGTCATACTTTTAGTGATACGAATAGAATTGCTGATAAAAGAGTGATTGCTGTTAATTTTATGTCAATTATTGATTATATAACTGCTAGTATTAAAAGAGTTCCTGTTGATAATGTTCAATCTGAATGGTTTTCAATTGATGAGCTTCCTAAACTTATGTATGATCATGAGGTAATAATTAATAATTCGTTAAAAGCATTAAAAAATAAATTAGCGAATTCAAATTCTTTGAAATCTATGTTTCCTAGTGATTTTACTTTACCTGAAATACAAAAGGTATATGAAAAATTATTTGATATGAATATAGATCGAAGAAATTTTCGCAAGAGGTTTATAAAGTTTGATATGATCGAAGAAACAGGCGAATATAGTGATTCTTTAAATGGTAGACCTGCTAAATTGTATAGGTTTAAAGAAAATATTAAGAGTATAAATTTATTTTAGGAGAGAATATGAATCAAAAAGGAATGACTTTGGGTTTAGAAATTTTTATGATTGTTTTTTTTGCTTTTGCTGCTTTTTTATCGGTTTATATTTTAGCAAAAACTTTTACTGGTCGATATGTTGTTAATGAAAAGACACCGGCTTATTATCATAAAATTGAACTTGAACTTAAGAATGCTGCTAAAGAATATATTAATTCTAATGATACTGATGAGAAGATTGTTATAAGTTCTAGAGCATTGAGAGATAAAGGATATTATAGCAATAACTGTGATGGATATGTAATAATTGAGAAAATGATTTATAGACCTTTTATTAAGTGTGATGACTATGAAACAATTGGCTATTCAAAAGAACTTAATTAATTTAATAAAAATCTATTTTATTTTCTTTTTTTTTGGTGTATAATTAATTGTGAGTGTAGAGGAGGATATAAAATGTCTACAATAATTACATTATTATGTTTTATACTAGTTCTTGGAGTAACGGTTTTTATTCACGAATTAGGTCATTTTTTATTTGCGAAGAAAGCAGGAATATACTGTTATGAATTTTCACTTGGTATGGGACCTGTTTTATGGAAGTTTAATCGTAAAAATGATGAAACTACTTATGCTATTAGATTATTTCCAATAGGTGGCTTTGTTCAAATGGCTGGTGAAGCAGTTGATTTGGATGAAGATATTCCTAAAGAAAAACGTATGCAAAGTAAAACATGGATGCAAAGATTTTTAACTGTTTCGGCAGGTGTAATTTTTAACTTCTTACTTGCTTTGATTATATTTTTTACTGTAGGTATGATTACTGGTACTGATGATCAAAAAGCATATGTTGGTAGTATTGGCGAAAACTTTAATGTTAGTTCTACTAATTTACAAGTTGGTGATAGGGTTTTAAAAATAAATGGTAAAGATAGTTGGTCATATAATAAAGCACTTTTATTACTTATGACTAGTGAGGGGAAAACTATTTCTTTGGAAGTTAAACATGAAAATGGGACTAAAGAAATTATTAATGTTGAACCAACTCTTGTTAAACCTATACTTGATGGTGATAAAAAAGTAACTGGTTACGAAGTTGTTAGTGAAAAGACAGATGATTCTGAATATAAGTATGGTATTGGTCTTAATACAAAAGCTACTAGTGTTAAGATTAAGAGTGTTAAGGATTTTTTCTCTAATATTTATCATGCTGTTATTTATTCGTTTGTTAGCTTTGTTAGTTTAATTGAACAAATGCTTTATACTATTTTTTATCTTTGTGTAGGTAAAATATCTCTTAAGAGTTTGAGTGGACCGGTTGGTATTTATCAAGTTGTTGGAGAAAGCGCTAAGTATGGCTTTATTAATGTTATTTATTTGATAGGTTATATTTGTGTTAATGTTGGCTTTATTAATTTGTTACCATTACCTGCATTTGATGGTGGTAGGGTATTCTTTATGATTATTGAAGCTATTAGAAAGAAACCTGTTAGTCCTAAAGTAGAAAATATTATTCATGCTGTAGGATTAGTATTATTAATGATATTGATGGTAGTCATTACTTTCAATGATATTGTTAGAATATTTTTTAAATAGAACTTTTTAGTTCTATTTTTATTTACTTTCTGGGAAAAATACATGATACTTAATATAGT
>CAJKKJ010000182.1 GCA_905200435.1 uncultured Bacillota bacterium
AAGAAACATTAACAATATATTGGTACTGGAATCCATATATAGATGATATAGAAGACGCAAAATATATAAATAAGAGTTTTAGTGTTTCTATAAATGTAAATGCAGTGCAGATAAGTGAGTATGCTATGATGAAGGTTGGAAAAATAGTAATTCCAGATTCGTATATAACTACTGAGTTTTGGCAAAGTAAATTTAGTGAATATATAAGAACAATAACATTTGATAATGATTTATCAAATATGCCAACTAGTTGTAGTGGCGATGATGACTTATGCTGGGATGTTTCATATAGTTCAACACAAAAGAAGAAGGTTTATGCATATTTAGTAGATAGTGGATTAACTGATAGTACTGATACAACTAAGCCATTATATAATTTATATATAGTAAGTGAAGCCCCAATATTCGCACCAGTTTACTCATCAAGTATGTTTGAGGGTTTTACAAATTTAATTTCAATAAATTTTAATAATAATTTTAATACATCGAAAGCAACTTCTGCTAATGAAATGTTTAAAAATTGTAAATCTTTAACAAGTTTAGACTTAAGTAGTTTTAATACATCAAATGTAACAAGTATGTATGATATGTTTTCTGAATGTAGCTCATTAACAAATCTAGACTTAAGTAGTTTTAATACATCAAATGTAACAAATATGACAAGGATGTTTGAGTATTGTTCATCTTTAACAAGTTTAGACTTAAGTAGTTTTAATACATCAAATGTAACAAATATGACAAGGATGTTTAAATATTGTCCATCTTTAACAAACTTAGACTTAAGTAGTTTTAATACATCAAATGTAACAGGTATGTCCGCTATGTTTTCTTCTTGTTCATCTTTAACAAACTTGGACTTAAGTAGTTTTAATACAATAAAAGTAACAGGTATGTCCAATATGTTTAGTGGCTGTTCATCCTTAATAAACTTGGACTTAAGTAATTTTAATACTTCAGAAGTAACAGATATGCAATTTATGTTTTATAAATGTTCATCATTAACAAATTTAGATTTAAGTAATTTTAATACCTCAAATGTAACAAATATGAGTATAATGTTTTCTGGTTGTTCATCCTTAACAAATTTAGATTTAAGTAATTTTAATACTTCAAATGTAACGAATATGTCGGGGATGTTTGAAAATTGTACATCTTTGAAAAAGTTAGACTTAAGTAATTTTAATACTTCAAGTGTAACAGTTATAGTTTCTATGTTTAAGAATTGTTCAAAAATTCAAACAGAGATAAACATAATGAATACCGGTACAACTAGTTATTCTGATATGTTTGATGGCGCCCTAACTGATCCTGATGCTTATGTAATATTAGGTTATACTACAGATACACAATCAATTGCTGCAGGTATGAAGAATACTTGCAATAATGGTAATTCATCAAAAATAACTTTAAAACAAATATAAACCTATTTTTATAGGTTTATTTGTGCTATACTATTATAAGTATTAGGAGGTAAACTATGAACTTTTATATATGTAATTTAGGATGTAAAGTAAATACTTACGAATCAAATATAATGAGTGAAACACTAAAAAGAAAAGGTTATAAAGAAACAACTGAAGAAGAATCTGATATAGTAATAATAAATACATGTTGTGTAACAGATGTAGCTTTAAAAAAATCATTAAAAATGGTAAGAAGATATAAAGATAAAATAACAGTTGTAGTAGGATGTATGAGTCAATTAAAAAGTGATCTAATAAAAGATTTAGAAAATGTTAAAATAATATTAGGCAATAATGGAAAAAGTAAAATAGACTTATACATAGAAGAATATTTAAAAAATAAAAAACAAATAATAGATATAAAAGATGTAAACAATATAGAATTTGAAAATATGATGCTTGAAAATTTTAACCAAACAAGGGCATTCGTAAAAGTAGAAGATGGCTGTGAAAACTTTTGCTCATACTGCATAATACCATACACAAGAGGAAAAGTAAGATCAAGAAGTATTGAAGATGTACTAGAAGAAGTAAAACATCTAGTAAACAAAGGACATAAAGAAATAGTCTTAACAGGAATACATACAGGACACTACAACTATGAAGGAAAAAGATTATCATATTTACTAAATTTAATCTGCGCAATAAAAGAAGTGGAAAGAGTTAGAATATCATCAATAGAAATAACAGAATTAGATGAAGAATTTATGAATACATTAAAAAATAATAAAAAAATAGTTGATCATATACATATACCATTACAAACTGGATGCGATAAAGTTTTAAAAGACATGAATAGAAAATATGATATGGAATATTACTTTAACAAAATTAAAGAAATTAAAGAAATAAGACCAAACATGAATATAACAACCGATGTAATAGTAGGATATCCAACAGAAACAGAAGAAGATTTTGAAGAAACGCTAAAAAATATTGAAAAACTAGAATTTGGAAAAGTACATGTATTCCCATATTCAAAAAGAGAAGGAACACCATCAGCTTTATTAAAAGATTTAGATAATAACATAAAAAAAGAAAGAGTCCATAAATTATTAGATTTATCATTAAAACTAGAAAACAAATTTTTAAATAAACACCTAAACAAAGAAGTAGAATTTTTACCAGAA
>CAJKKJ010000183.1 GCA_905200435.1 uncultured Bacillota bacterium
TTTATGGATGAGAGAATAATTGAAATTAGAAAAATAATAAAAGAAGTTTTAGAAATTTAAATATTATTAAATAATTTAATATATAATCAATTGTATAAAAAGTATACTATTTAAAATAAGAATTTAACATTTTTCATAAAATATCATATTTTATTTTAGGAGGATATGTATGAATAATTATAGAATTGTAATAGATCCGGGTCATGGTGGAGAGGATCCTGGTGCTAGTGGTAATGGAATAATTGAGAAAAATTTAACTTTAGAGATTTCTAGATATATGTATGATAGATTTAAAGAACTTGGTATACCAGTTTATATAACACGAACAACTGATGAAACTATTAGTCCGACAGAAAGGGTAAATAGAATTTTAAATGCTTTTGGAAATAATAAAAATGTCATTGTTGTATCTAATCACATAAATGCAGGGGGTACGAATGGTAAGAATGTAGGCAAAGTGTAATAGTTTCTTGTTTACCATTGAAGTAAAAGAATTTTGGTTTAATGCTAAAGTTCTTTTTTATGTGCGAACAATTGAATGAGATTTATATATTAAAAATATTTTGAATTGTAATAAATTTATAAAATGTTAAATATTTTTATCAATTGTTAAATTATATTCCGTATGTTTAAGCATAATAATATAATATTTTTATAATTTTTAAATGTAAAACTGCAAGCCAACTTGACAGAATGGCAAACTTATGATATTATTAATTTGTAAGAGAAAGGTGTTTAATATGAATATAGGCGAGAAAATAGAAAAAGTTTTAGAAAATTGTAATATGTCACAACGTGATTTAGCAAATAAAATTGGTGTTGATGAATCGATTGTATCACGAATAATTAAAGGAGAAAGAATTCCAAAATCGGATGTTCTTGCAAATATTGCTACGGCTTTACACACGACTTCTGATTATTTATTAGGAATAGAGAACGATGAGTTTGATAGTAGTAAATTGGTAAGGTTGATTGCAAGAAACTCTTCAAAAATGAGTGATGCAGATAAGAAAGCACTGATTAATGCATTATTTGAGGAGGAGTAGCATGTCAATAAGATTATCAGATGAACGATGCGAGGAAATAAAACAAGAAGTTGTAAATCTGTTTGAAAGGTATAATATTAACTGCGTTCCTATAAGTGGCTTTGAAATAGCTAATAAAATGGGAATTAGAGTTATGCCATATTCATCGAAGACAGGTGAAGCGAGAAAGTTATGTCTTAAAGAAAGTGAAGATGGGTTTTCGATTAGAAGAGGAAGTAAGTGGTATATTTTCTATAATGATGATAAACAATTTGGCAGAATTAATAATACAATGCTTCATGAGATAGGACATATAGTATTGAATCATACCGAGGATAGTGAATTGGCAGAGAAAGAAGTTAATTTTTTTGCTAAGTATGCACTTGTTCCACCGGTACTTGTTCATAAATTAAAACTTACCAGTCCAGAAAAAATTTCTGAAACATTTGATGTAAGCTATGAAGCAGCATATTATGCGTTAGTTTATTATAATAAGTGGTTACGTTATAGCGGAAGATACTATAAGCCATATGAAGAACAATTATTAGCATTATTTAGTGAAAATACATTAAGTTTAGTTTAGAATATATTGGCAGTTTGGTTGACGTAAGACCAAAAAAAGAGGCATTTGCACACCCCATGAACAAATATAATATTGCCCGACAACAATATTATAGCACAAGTTTTAAAAAGTTACAAAAGAAACGCCTCGAGAAAGAGGTGAAATAAATGATTAATTATTACTTAAATCTTAATGCACAATCAAATGGTGATCATGAAGTACATAAAGAGTCATGCTATTATTACTATATGTATAAATCTGGTTACAATTTTGAACTGTTAGGTGCATTTAGTAATGAATTGGAAGCAGTTAGATATGCTAGAATTAAACATCCAACTTTTAAGATTGATGGATGTGCGTATTGTTGTTCAGCTACTCATAGGAGCTAATTTATATGGTTTGTGAAAGGAGATTGTAATTGAAAAAGATGTTTTTTGAATTACTAACTTCTCCTTTAACTATATCAGATAATTATTTTGTAAATTACATTATTATAGGATTAATAGGGTTTATCGCATTTAAGGTGGCCTTCAAAATAGTTGGGGATATTGGTTTATTTGGAGAAGTTGGTTCTATATTGCACTGGATAATTAGATTTGTAACTTTCTTTTTACTTTGGTTTGTTTGTTGCATGATTACAGAAATTACTAAATTTATTATTAGTCATATAGTTATAATATCAGTTTTATGTTGTAGCTTTATTATTGCTGGCTTTGTTGCTGGAATTATTCGTAATCATTTTGTAAGAGATTAATAGAAAAAATATTGAGAAATTAAGAAATTTAGTTGTTTTGTGAATTTAATGAAGAGATATCAATAAAATGTTATCTCTTTTTAAAAGTTTTATAACTTAAAATAGTGATACATTATTAAAAAATGCTTTTTTCATAATTATTTTATAAAAATGACCGTAATAATTTGTCCCTTTTATAAAAAAATTACTCCTTGCCGTAATAAATTGACAAAAATTAAATATAGTATTATAATGTATATATAAGAAAGGA
>CAJKKJ010000184.1 GCA_905200435.1 uncultured Bacillota bacterium
AAAGATAATAAATGCGTAAAAAATGGTTCTGAAGGAACTAAAACTGTAGATGCTAAAGCAACATATAGTTGTAAAGATGGTTATGTTGATAATGGTACTAGTTGTGTTAAAACAACTTCTGTAGCTGCCGAGAAACATACAAATTATACATGTAATAGTGGATATTCATATATTGGATCAGGTACATGTCAAAGAACAATTACTAAAATAGGTACTACAACTGGTGATGCTAGCTGTTCAATTACATTTGAAAGAGTTGGTGGAAAAGTTGTACAAAAGGAAACATGTACTTATAAGAAGAGTGCTACAAAAAATGTATATTATACTTGTAAAGCTGGAACATTGTCTGGAACAGACTGTATCTTTACTGAAACTCAAAACAGAGATGTAAAATATAGTTGTGCTGAAGGTACTTTAAATGGCGATAAATGTGTAATAAAAGTTAACCCAGAAGTAATAGCAAGTGAAAAAAGTTATAAGTGTTCTGAAGGAACATTAAAAGATAATAAATGTATTATAACAACTGGAAATGAAGAAAAGACGGATGTTAATATTACATATAGTTGTAAAGAAGGTATCTTGAAAGACAATAAATGTGTAATTACTAAAGAATCTCCAGAAAGTACAAAATATACATTAAAAGAAGTAACATACTATAGATATTCTACAAGAAAATACGTTAAAGAGAGTATTTCATATAAATGGAGTGCTTCTAAAACTGATAAAAAATTACTTGATGCAGGATATAAACTAACTGGAAAAACAAGAAAAAATTGTTCTAAATAGGGGGTAATAATATGAAATTTAATAATATAAACGCAAAACGTTTAAGTGCGTTAGCGCTTTCAGGAGTGATGGCTTTTGTTGGATCTCCTAGAATTGCTAAAGCGACTACTACACTAACTCCAGATGAAATTGTTAAAATGTGTGAAGCTAGTGTTCAAAGAGATTTATCATATGAAGAATATTGTGTATTATGCTATAATGTATGCGAATATTTAAATACATTTGGTTTAGATATTTCAATTGATGAAGTATATGGAATTGTTTATATGGCAAATTATGCATATATTCCTGAATGTGTAAAAGAAAAATTAATTTCAAGCGGATTTATATCTAGAGATCCAGAAACTACTATGAATTATGCTTTATCTATGTGCGCTTTAATAGCAACTTATAATGGCAATGTTTATACAAAAACATTACAAGAAAATACTAAATTAGATCGTTCAAAAATAATTAAAGTATCAGAATTATCTATAAATGAAAGAGATAAGTATATTGCTGATACATTTGACTCAAGAATGGCTGACTATATTGATACTAGAAAGACAAGCTGTGAAATTTATTCAGATTTGTATAATGGATATGTTAAAATTCCAACTGAAACAAATTTCAAACTTGAACAAGCTTCTATTGGATTTGAAAAAGTAGTTAATTTAACATGTGGTGCTGTATTCTATTCACAAATAACTGAAATGCATGCAATTGATAATTCGATTGTTGCTAGTGAACAAGATTTGAGAATTTTATCTGAACATATTCATGACATTAGAAATATGCAAGTTGCTCTAAATCAAAAGAAATGCTTAAAGAAATAAGGTGATTTCTGTGATAAATACAAAGAAAATAATGTCTTTATGTTTAGCTGGCGGATTAGTTTTATCTAGTATGCCAAAAGTATATGCACATGCTGAAAATCCTTTAAATATTGAAACAAATATATCAAATGTTAAGAAAGATTTATCTTATGAAGAGTATTGTGTATTATGTTATAATGCTTGCGAATATTTAAAATCTTTTGGTTTAGATGTTTCTATTGAGGAATTATATGCTCCTGTGTATATTCAAAATATAGCATATATAAATGAAAATACGAGAACTAAATTATTAGAGAATGGTTTTATTTCTAGTGATGTTGATACTAATTTGAATAATGAATTTTCTATACTTGCTTTGATATCCACATATAATGATAATTTATTTATTCAATCATTAAGTGAAAATAGAGAAGTAAATAATAAAGAAGTGATAAGTATATCAAATTTATTAATAAATGAAAATGATATCGCAGTTGCTAAAATGTTTGATAGTAGTTTAACTAGTTATATAAATAGTGGTAAACAAAATGATGATTTGTTTAATGAATTATTTAGTAATTATAAAATGAATAGTACAAAAGATTATGGTTTAAGTAATACTTCAATTGGTGCTAGAGCAGGTATTAATTTAACTAGTGGTGCTGTATTTTATGCACATATTAGTCTAATGCATCCAGTTAATGGAAATGCTATTGCATCTGATGAAAAATTGATGGATTTATCTGAAAGTATCCATGATATAAATGAAATATGTGAAGTATTAGAAAATAATACAAAGGTTAAATAAAAGCTCAAGAATTTATCTTGAGTTTTTTAGTCATTTGCATAATTATCAAAGTAACCTTGAATATAAACTACTGGTGTTCCTTTATCACCTGAACCGGATGTTAAATCACATAATGAACCTATTAAATCAACAATTCTTCTTGGAGTAGTTCCTTGTGTTGCCATTTGACCTTTTAAATT
>CAJKKJ010000185.1 GCA_905200435.1 uncultured Bacillota bacterium
AAATGTCACTATTAGAATTAACATTGAAATTGGGATAGGTAAAATTAAGGTTCCTATTGCAACTAATGTATCAAGTAATGCAAGCAAATTATAAAATGGAGATAAGGGGATTCGAACCCCCATCTTTAATTTTGGAGATTATTATTCTTCCATTGAACTATATCCCCATAAAAGTATTATACAACATAAATATATTTTTTTCAATTTTTGGGTGGTAAACCAAAAAAATTATTCTCACTTAACAATGGTAATGAAAGAAAATTTATGCTATTTTTTTTACAACTGAGCGCTCTTACTAAAACAAATATAGGAACTATAAAACCAATTTCACTTAATCTTAATTGTTTTAAAGAAAAGTTATAAAATACAAGCAAAATTATAAAAACTAAATACATAAAGCCATATATACAAAAATCATATTGGTTTTCCACACTTTTTATTCTTAACAAATCATATAAGAAGTAAATCAATAATATAAAATATGAAAAATAATA
This sequence comes from uncultured Bacillota bacterium, assembly GCA_905200435.1. Lineage (GTDB taxonomy): Bacteria > Bacillota_I > Bacilli_A > RF39 > UBA660 > CAG-884. The sequence goes on from CAJKKJ010000185.1 coordinate 495, forward strand.
TGAAAAGTCAAAACCTTTGCCAGTAAATCTTTTTAAAAAAATCATTACAACCAAATATATTATATTAAATAACCATATATAATTAAATATTTTAAATATCTTACTGTTTTTCTTTTTTTTCTTAACACATTTTTTACTTATATTATCATTGTCATAAATTCTTATGACTTCTGGGAAAATTTCATCTATTTTCTTTTTTAATTCTTTTAATGATAAATTATTGTTTTCTTTTAGCAGTTTATTTAATAAAATCTGATTATTCTGGTAAGTTTTACTCTTAATAAGACTATAATTATACAATTTAAAGAAGTCATAATCACTAATTTTTATATATACTTTATTTTTTTTATAAAAATCATCATAATTAACAAAGTGTTTTAAAACTATAAATATTATGGAAAATATAGGAATAATAATTAAAGATATTAAAATATGTTTCCAATTACTAAATTCATTAAATTCTAACATAGATACCACTTGCTGAAAAGCTAATAATAAAACAGGAAAACTTACATCTATTATTGCTCTTGGTGTAGTTTTATCACTATCTGCCAGCAAATTCAAATTAACTGAAATAAAGGATTGAAATAATAAATAAATTGACATTAGCAATATTAAAAAACTTATATTATTTTCAAAATATACTAATATAAATAAATAATACAATATAAACAAAATCAATAATATAATTCCAGGAGGAGTTTTAATAACATTTACTAAAGGCTTAATAAGTCCAATTATACTTTTTCTAACGGTTTTATTTATAATCATTAGTAAGATTATTCCAAATATTAAAAGCACAAGCACACTATAATCTTTAAAATCTAACATATCCAATAAAACATATAAGTAATGTATCAATCCTCTATATAAATAATTTATAACATCAAACACATTACCACCTCATCAATATTATACTATAAAAAACTATGTTATAATAGCAAACTACTATATATTTCCTTTATTTCTTCACTAGGTAATACTAATGTAATGCTGACATTATATTTATTAACTAATTCCTTTAATCTAATTACAACATTTTTTGCTATATCAATATGCTTATAACCATGTTTGCCTGTACCTATACTAACAGATATTATATTTTTATAACCTTTTTCTACCGCACACTCAAATATTTTATTATAACTATCTAATAACTCTTTTAATGGTTCTTTACTTTCATTACTTTTAGGGCAATATATATGCAATATATCTATACCCAAATTAAAACCTGGAGTAATTCTTACCTCATTAACTTTCATATATTCACTATAATTATTCTTACAATATTCTTCTAATAAATCTTTATCGGCTAATTTATATATAGCACCACAAACACCACTACCATACATCATATATCTATTAGCACTATTTACTATTAAATCTTTATTATCTAAATAATTAAATATATTACCACTAACTATATCTAACTTTCCCATAGCACACTTCCTATTTATTATTTAATATTTCATAGTATCTACTACATAAATCTAATAAATAATCTTTTCTTTTAATATCTTTTAACCATTTATTATTTATTTTATTATAATAACTACCACTTAATCCGCCAACTAATGCTCCAATGGTATCAACATCATCTCCTAAATTTATGGCTTTGATTATACTTTCATTATAATCATTGCTATTCATAAAGCACCATATAACTGCTTCTAATGTATTTAGTACATAACCAGAACTATTTATATTATCTATATCTAATAAACTAATATCATTATCTAATAATCTACCATAATTATTTATAGTTTCCTTATCAAAATACTTGTTGTAATTATATTTTCTAATACCTTTATAAATCTTTTCTTTTTCTTCGCCGTTTAATATTCCTATTATAAATAATACATAAATATAGCAACCTAATATACTAATATTATGCCTATGTGTCATTGAACTAATATCTTTAACTAATTTATAAATTTCTTCTTCTTTCAGCTTTTTATAATAACAATAATAAGCAATAGGCAATATTCTCATTAGACTTCCATTTCCATTATCTTTTATATCATCTATACCACACATTAAAGG
>CAJKKJ010000186.1 GCA_905200435.1 uncultured Bacillota bacterium
ATTGTTTTCTTTAAAGTATGTTAAACGTTCTTCTAATTCTTTTTCTATGTTTTCTATTGCTTTTTCTAGCTTTTCATCACTTGTTACGAAATGACTTGCTGGGAATAAGGAAATTGATTTTTTGTTTTCTTTTATAACTCCTGTTACAATGTCATAGATTGTTATTCTATCAATTGTATCACCAAAGAATTCTATTCTAACACCTTCTGTATGCTGATTGACTGGTATTACTTCAATTGTATCTCCTTTAGCTCTAAAGGTTCCTCTTTTGGGATCTATATCATTTCTTTCATATAACATTTCTACTAATTTTTCTAAGACATCATTTCTGTCTATTTCTTCATTTACGGCAAGTGTTAGCATCTTTTTCTCATATTCTTCTATTTCACCTATACCATAGATGCATGATACTGATGCTACTACTATCGTATTTTGATGTTTTAGGAGCGCTGATGTTGCATAATGCCTTAATTCATCTATTTCATCATTAATTGAGGCATCTTTTTCTATATATGTATCGGATGATGGTACATATGCTTCTGGTTGGTAATAATCGTAATAGGAAACAAAATAACATACATGATCATTTGGGAATAGTTCTTTTAATTCTGAATATAATTGACCTGCTAGTGTTTTGTTGTGGGCTAGTACTAGAGTCGGTTTATTTACTTCTTTTATTACATTTGCAATTGTAAATGTTTTTCCTGTTCCTGTTGCACCTAATAAAACCTGATTTTTTTTGCCTTCTTTAATACCTTTTACTAATTCTTCTATTGCTTTAGGTTGATCACCTGCTGGCTTATATTTTGATACTAAATTATACATAAATGCCTCCTTTTGTTATATTGTACCATTGTTTATACTTTTGCACAACTAAAATAAAGACAATTAATTTGTCCTTATTTTTCTTTTTCTATATATTTTAATATTTTATTTTGATTTGCAAGTATTTTTTCCATTTTATCATGTAGTTCTTCTAAGATAAGTTCACTTTTTAAATCTGTTCTATAATCATTTTGAGCACGTAATGAATCTTTTTTAGCAGCTCTATTTTGACTCATCATAATAACTGGAGCCTGAAGTGCTGCTACACATGATAATACTAGATTTAATAATATAAACGGATATGGATCTACATTTTCAAACATATATATATTAAGTATTATCCAAGATAATAGAAATATTGAAAATCCTATTATAAATGGCCAGCTTCCAGCAATTTCTGTTAATTTATCAGCTATCTTATCACCTATTTTTTCACTTTGCTTATCTTGCTTATCTATATCAACTGCTATTGGTTTATCTATTAATAGTTCTATTAATTCTTCTTCATTTTCTGTTTCCAAATTTTGATTTAGTAGCATTTTTACTATTTCTTTTTTTGTTATCTTTTTTTCCATATTTTCTCCTTAATTTTCTATACAAGTTCCATCAGTGGTTGCTTCTAATATATCTTTTTTTGTTAATTCAAACTTTAAATCACTATATTCGCTTGAATTTAAATTTAATTCAGCTGTTATTGTAATTTTATTTCCTTCTTCTTTAACTTCACATGATGTATAATTATCACCTATATTATTGCATCCTTTTTCATAATATGCTTTTTGTTTTTCTATATCTGTTTCTATAATATATTCTATCTCTAATATTTCTCTTATTCTTTTGGCACCATTATCTATACTTTTTAAATAATACTCTCTTATTTTTGTAACATTCGCTCCTATTTTTTCTGAATCTTCATCTTTTATTGTTTCTGGATCGATTGCTTTATCAATAGCATATTTTGTGTATGTTCCTTTTTTTGTACATGTTATTATTTGTTCTTTCTTTTTATTGCATCCTGTTATTAACAAAATTGTTATTATTAAGATAAATATTTTTTTCATTATTTCCTCCTAATCTTGAGTATACTATAGCTTTTACTTTTTTTCAATTATTTTTCTTGATTTTACATATAATTATTTTGGGTGATATTATTTTTTACATTAAGTGTTTTATTATTTTTTCTTTTTTAGGTTTCTTTTTTGAAAGTTTTGTTTATAAGGTTTCATCTTCTAGTAAACATAGTGGTGCCCTACATGGACCTTATACTTTAGTTTATGGTTTTGGTTTTACTTTAAATATGTTTATCTTTTATTTTTTGAATCTTAAGATTAATTTTATTAATAGTTTATTTTACTATATTTTATTTTGTATGGGTGCGACTTTATGTGAATTTGTATTTGGTCATTTAATTAATTTTTTATTTCATACTGACATGTGGGATTATACTTCGTATAAGGATAGTATTGGAAAATATATACGCATCAAATATTTTTTTATCTGGGGACTTATTAGTTCATTTATTATATTTTTGGGAAATAAGTTTTTGAATAATTTTTTTGGATTAATTTCAAATAGATTTATAATTTTTACAATATTTTTAATAGTTATTGATTTTGTTTTGTCCATAAAGAAAAATAGGAATTAACCTATTTTCTTAATTTTTTCATTTTTTATTATCATGAATGCTAATAATGATATTATAGATATT
>CAJKKJ010000187.1 GCA_905200435.1 uncultured Bacillota bacterium
ACTGATTTTTTTGATTAAATCTAATAATTCCATTATAGAATCTTTTTTCATGCAGTCTCCTCCTTAAATTAATTAAATTATATTTTAGCATACTTTTAATATTTGTCAATAGATTTTTTAAATAAATGTTGACTATTTTAACATTTATCTACTTAATTCAAAATCATCTTTTTCCTTACTATCATAATCTAATTCCGAATGTTTCATTCGAACATATTCTTTTTCAACTCCAACATAATTAAATAACTCATCTTCTTTTGTAATATCTAATGATATATTAACTACATCTTTTCTAGTAAAGTTTTTATTATCATAATGTGCTATTATTTCGTTAGTAGTTACTTCTTTTGCCTTATCATTACCAAATAATAGTATCTGTCTAAAAAACGTTTTTATTGCCTTTAAAATGGCTTTTATTTTTTAAAGTTCTATTTTCGTTTTCTAACTTTTCATTCTTATATTGCAAATATTCTATCTCTTTTTCTAAATTGTTTTTCTGTCTTTCTATACTTTTATAACTATAAGAATAATTATCTATTTCTTTATAAATATAATTTAACTTAGGTTGCATATCCATAACTTTTTTAGACTCTTTGATAACATTGTTCATACTATCAAAAGTATCTTTCTTTATTTTTACATACTCTTTATTTAGTAAGACTTCTTTACTTGTTTTCATTTTCTCATTAAAAACCTCGAGCGATTTATTTAATCTTTCATTTTTAACATTTAGTTCATTATTTAATTTTCTAGTTATCTTTTTGAACTCTTTTAAATTAATATTTTCATTATCAGAATTTTTAATTCCTCTTTCTAAATCATATCCTTTACTAATTAATCTCTTATGATACTTATCTTGCAACTCGGATAAATGATTTTTGCCTTTAATATATTGTTTCTTTGAAATAGTATATCTTTCAGAATTACTCCTTTTATCTAACTTTTTTACAATTGGGATTACTACACAATGAATATGTGGAGTTTTCTCATCTAAGTGTACTGTTGCATGTAATATCTGATCTTTCGTATAACCTAAATCATTATAGACAAAATCCATACAAGTATCAGCCTAAACTTTTATATCTTCTCTTGTCATATCTTTAAAGAAAGTATTAGTTGCAGTAAATAAAAGTTCATCCGCAACTACATTTTTGCTTTTATCTAACATTTCTCTAAATGTTCTTTTTCTATCTTCCCTCTCTGTTTTCATTCTTTCTTCAAATTCTTTTTTATAGTCAATTGTCTTATTATAAAAACCTCTAACATATTTTTCTGTTAGAGGTACTAATTCTATATTATTACTAGATAATTCTTTTTTAATATCTGGATTGGATTTATATGACTATTTTTCTCTCTTATTATGAGAACCTATTCCAGCCAAATCATTTATAGTCATAATTGGTTGACTTCTAAATATTGCATAATTTAAATTCATTTACCATTCCTCTCTTTCTTAATATGCATAGCAAAAAAGATATGCAACTAAACATATCTTTACTAATTTCATAACCTTTAATTAAAAATACTTAAAAAAAATTACTTGTCGTTACAATACCAAACCGAGGACACTGCTTATATTATATATTAATTGATATTATAACATTTAGATTATAATCAATATTTTCTTTTCCAGTTAGATTTAAATTAAATAACTTGTTTTTAATTTTTCCTTTAAAACAAAGTAAATCAAGTTGATTAATATTAGTTGTCATTTGTCCTAAACTAGATTTCTTGTTTGAACAGCAAAATATGTTTGTCCTAGAGCAACAACCTCCTTGCTCGGATCTGCATTTTGTACTATTAAATAACATATATATCTTGACAACTTATAATCTTTAATAAGTTCTTCTTTACCTTTACCAGTTTTTATTGGCTTGTTGATCTCAACAACCCAATCTTCTTCATATGAAATACTATTTTTTGCAGATATTACAGCTTTGTCTATTACTTTTTGAAAATTTCTCCAATCCTTATATTCTAGTACTTTCTGTAATTCTCTAGCAAACCAAAATTCATTCCCAAATTCATCTACATGTTTTATATTTTCAAAAGTGTCATTAGTGTATTTATTTTCAAGTTTTTTCATTACTGCCTCCCCGTTTTATATAAAAATTTTACACAAGTCAATATTCCCCTCTATTTTATTTAAGAATTTATCATTTTTTAGTTATAAAAAGTAAAAATAAATAAGATTAAAAATCTTTATTTATAAATCTTCGTGGGAATTTTTCCATAATTTGATTTATACCAGTTGATGCTAATAGATGGTAAACTTTTTTCTTTTTTATCCATTATTTTTACTTTTATTTTCTATCATCCTTGCTTCATTTAAAAAATTATCAAAGTCCGATTTATATAATTTATCTTGTTTAACTTTAAATTTATCATACTCTTTATAAGCCAATTCCTGTGCTACTTTTGCAGATATTTTCCCTGCATTGCTTAATATTTCTTTACCATTAAATTGTAAGAATGCATTTAGCTTTTCTACCCAATCT
>CAJKKJ010000188.1 GCA_905200435.1 uncultured Bacillota bacterium
TTTTTCTGATCATTTCTATTTCTTCTTTATATGGTGGCTTTTTATCTATATAAGGTGTTTCTAGTATTTTGGGAATATTATTTAATCTTTCATTATAAATAACATTTATTAGAGCATCAAAACCAATTGTACCAAATCCTATATTTTCATGTCTATCTTTATGAGAATTTATTGGATTTTTGCTATCATTGATATGAATACATCCTATTTTACTAATTCCTATTATTTTATCAAATTCATCTAAATATTCATCAAAATTATTTATATCAATTCCTGAATCATTTAAGTGACATGTATCTAAACATACACCAATATGATCTTTGTCATTTATATTATCAATTATTTCTTTTAATTGATTTATGTTTATTCCACATTCGCTTCCTTTTCCAGCCATTGTTTCTAATAAGATTGTTACACTTTTAAAGTCTACTTGATTTAATGATGTAATAATATTATTTATACCAACTTCATAGCCTTTTCCAACATGACTTCCTGGATGGAGTACTATTTTGTTTACTTTTAAATCTATAGCTCTATTTATTTCATCTTGTAAAAAGCGAACATTAAAACTTAACTTATCAATATTTGCAAGGTTTATAATATATGGTGCATGGATAACAATATTGTTAATATCAATATTATTGTCCATCATTTTTTTTAAAGCAAAATTTGTTAATTCTTTGTCTATAGAGCATCTATTTGTATTTTGGGGCGCTCCTGTATAAAACATAAATGTATTTGCTTTATATGATAAGGCCTCGTTTAAACTTCCCACAAGTTGTGTATCTTTTGTGAATGATACATGTGATCCGATAATTAATTCCATGATTTTCTCCTATCTAAAAATATACTTAAATAATCAAATGCAAATGAAAATGTATTTGCTAGAAATATACTGAATGGTGCAATATTATATGGTGATACAAATCTTAGTAATAGAATTAGTAAACCAATAAAGATGCCATAGAGTATTTGTCCTATTTTTGTTGCAGGACTATAAAAGTCTGTTGCTAGTATTGTTGTTATAAATATTGTACCACCTGTTAGTATAAAATATAGTGGAAACCAAATACTTTTGTTTATTAAACCGATTATTAAAGTTATAATTATTATTGTTGTTAATGATGATATTGTTATTTGATATTTTATATCTTTTTTTATACATAAATAGAAAAATGCTAAAACTGATATTAATGGACACATTAATTCTGATCCATTTAATAATAGATTTAAGAATCCTTTATTACTTGTTACCAAAAAATTATAATCAATTGGATTCATGTTTATTATTTCTAAATATATCCCTTTATTTATTATTAAATTTAATAATATATATATTGTATAGGATAGAATTGTTAAACTGTACCATTTTTTAAAAATTAATTTATGGAGTAGGTAACCTATAATTGTTGATATTAAAACAATATAAAGAGGTGTTTTAATATTTAATAGAAATGGAAAAAATAGAATTCCAAATATTGAGAAATTTTCTTTGATTATGTTTTTAAAGTTTTTATTTTTCAATGAAAATATTAATTCTAGTAATAATACAATAATTAGAGGAGAAAAGATAATTTGTAGAGACTTTATACCATTTATATAGATAGCATATGCTAAATATGGTATAAAAACGATTAAATAGCTCATCATTATTTTTTTATAAGTTTCTTTACTATGTACAAAAGGACCTGTATATTCTTTAAATTCGTTCATTTTGTTTTGCCTTTCTAATCTTTTCTCTTAAATTTCTTCTTGATGGACATATGTAAGAACATAAACCGCAATCATCACATAAATCAATATTTAGTTTTTTAGGATTTTTTGAGTGTAGCATTAATAATGGATTTAATCCTTTTGGGCATATATTAATACATTTTCCACATCTAATACATGGCTTTTCTTCTAAATCTAGTGTTTGCTTTAGTACTGTTATACCACTTGATTCAAGCCCTAAAATAAAGTTATCTGTTGGCATTGATAGACCTTTTAAAGCTCCACCAGATATTAAAAACATGTTTTTTTTGTTAAATCTTTTATATCCTCCAATATATTCTATTAATTTCTTAGCGCTTGTTCCATTTTTTATAAGGATGTTACAAGGATTTTTGATACCATTTCCACTTATTGTTATAATTTTTTGCATAAATGGAATATCATATCTTATTGCTTCATAAATTGCATATATTGTTGATACATTTAGTTTTAAATCATTATTTTCTTTATAATTATACATGATTTTAATTCTATCATATGTTCCAATATAATCATCTAATGCATTTTTACTTACATTATCATCTTCATCTAATAAAATTATACATTCTTCTGAACCTGTTATTTTTAGAATATTATCTAATAAATCTAGTATTTCATCGGTATGGGTTTTTATTAAAGCACTTGATGATGTAATATAAGTATCATCTTTAGCATCTATAACTATATTTTTGTATCTTTTATTCAATAATTTGTAAATAATTTTATCATTTTCAAATATA
>CAJKKJ010000189.1 GCA_905200435.1 uncultured Bacillota bacterium
ATTACATTTGCAATAGGAATAAAAGAACCAACTAAGAATAACAATTCTGTTAATTTATCATTCTTAACTTTGCATACCGAATAACCTAATTCTTTGGTACGAATTTTTGTTACTACCTCACTCATTGCTTTTGTTACAAGTGAGAAAATAACTGTTGTTAAATATATTTTTGGAATTTTCATAATCATTACAATTGCTGCAACCCAATAAGCAATCATTAATAGAACTAATTTTGTTATATTTTTCATAAGACCCTCCTAAAACAATTATATTATATCTAATAATTTATAATGTGTCAAAAAAATGGTGTTTTTTATTGTTTTTTAATATAATTGTATGCATCTTTGCACATGTCTTTTAGATCTTTGTGAGCTACAAAGCCCAATTTTTCATTAGCATAACTAACATCTGCATAACATGCATCTATATCTCCTGGTCTTCTTTCTTGTATTTCATATGGTACATTTATATCATTTGCTTCTTCAAATGCTTTTACCATTTCAAGAACGCTATATCCTTTTCCTGTACCCAAATTAATTACATCCAATCCACAATTTTTATTTATATATTCAATTGCTTTTACATGACCTTGCGCTAAGTCAACAACATGGATATAATCTCTTACTCCAGTTCCATCTACTGTACTATAATCATTTCCAAATATATTTAAATGATCATATTCTTTAGTTGCGACTTTTACAATATATGGCATTAAATTATTTGGAATACCATTTGGATTTTCACCTATTAAGCCTGATTCATGAGCACCTACTGGATTAAAATATCTTAATATAACTATATTCCATTCATTATCAGATTTATATAAATCTTTTAAAATGGTTTCAATAACTAGTTTTGTTTCACCATAAGGATTTGTAGCACTTAATGGTGATGATTCTTTTATTGGCAATGTTTCTGGCTTACCATATACTGTAGCACTTGATGAAAATACTAGATTTTTGCAATTAAATTCATCCATTATTTCAAGTAATGATAATGTGCTATCAAGATTATTTCTATAATACATTAATGGCTTTTTTACTGATTCGCCTACAGCTTTATATCCGGCAAAATGAATAACAGCATCTATTTTATTTTCTTCAAATATTTTTCTTAATATGCTTTTATCACATACATCACCTTCATAAAATTTGAAATCTTTATTTGTTATTTTTTTTATATTTTCAATTACTTCCTTTTTAGAATTGAAAAAGTTGTCTATAACAACTACTTCATAGTTATTTTCTAATAATTCAACTAGTGTATGGCTTCCAATATATCCTATTCCACCTGTTAATAATATTTTCATTTACTAATCCTTTCTTATACCTAAATGTTCATAGGCTTTCTCTGTTACCATTCTTCCTCTTGGAGTTCTTTTTAAGAATCCATTTTGTAAAAGATATGGTTCATATACATCCTCAATTGTTGTCTGTTCTTCACCAATAGATGAACTGATTGCTTCTATACCAACTGGTCCACCATTAAATCTTTCTATTATTGCTTTTAATAAGTTATAGTCAGTTTCATCTAAACCTTCTTTATCAACTTTTAACTTATCTAATGCATAAGATGCTACTTCTTTTGTTATTATATCTTTTTCCATAACACATGCATAATCTCTTACTCGTTTAAAAAGTCTGTTCGCGATTCTAGGAGTACCTCTACTTCTTTTGGCAATTTCAAGAGCTGCATCTTCATCTATTTCATAATCCAACACTTTAGAAGTTCTTTTTACTATTTGTTTTAATTCATCAATTGTATAATAATTTAGTTTTGATACTATTCCAAAACGATCTCTTAATGGACCTGTTAAATCCCCTGCTCTTGTTGTTGCACCAACTAATGTAAATGGTGGCAAATCAATTTTTATTGATCTGCTTGATGTATCTGTTCCAACTACTATATCGATTGTAAAGTCTTCCATTGCTGAATATAATATTTCCTCTACAAATCTAGGAATTCTATGTATTTCATCTATAAATAACACATCACCTTGTTCAAGTGTTGATAAAACTGCAGCTAAATCTCCTGTTTTTTCAATTGCTGGGCCACTTGCTGTTTTAATATTGCTTCCGAGTTCGTTTGCAATGATATTTGCAAGTGTAGTTTTTCCTAGTCCTGGTGGACCATATAATAATGTATGGTCTAGTGATTCACCTCTTATTTTTGCTGCTTTTATAAATATTCTTAAATTTTCTTTTACTTCGCTTTGACCAATATATTCATCAATTGATTGAGGTCTTATATTTTCTGGCTCAAATTCATTTTCTAATTTAGCACTATTCAATATTTCATTCATATTATCCCCCTATTTTTTTAATAATAATTTTAATGCTTCCTTAATTTGTTCACCAATTGGTTTTGTATTATCTACTTCTTTTATAACTTTATTTATATCAGCATTTTTATATCCTAAACCTTTTAATGCTTCTTCTAATTCATCATTTACTTTTGTTTCTTCTTTGT
>CAJKKJ010000190.1 GCA_905200435.1 uncultured Bacillota bacterium
TTCTTTCTGTTCAATCAAAAGTTTCTATTGGAAAATTAAAAAATAAATATGATGTAGATATGTTTAAATGTAATTTAGAAAATGAAGAAGATATTAACATTTTGGTTGATAAAATTATTGATAAATATAAAAATATTGATATTTTAATAAATAATGCTGCTTATTATCAAGATGAACCATTAGAAGAAAAAACAAAAGAAACTTTTTTAAAAATTTTGGATGTTAATTTAGTTGGTCCATTTCTTTTATCTAAAAAAATAGGAAATTATATGTTAGAAAATAAAAATGGGAAAATTATTAATATTGCAAGTACTAATGGAATTGATACATATTATCCAGAATCTATTGATTATGACGCATCAAAAGCAGGTTTAATAAATTTAACCAAAAATTTAGCACTATATTATGCTCCATATATTAAAGTGAATGCAATCGCGCCTGGTTGGATTGAAACTAGTGATACTTTAGAAATGGATGAAAACTTTATAGAAAGTGAAAAAAATAAAATTTTATTAAATAGATTTGGAAGACCAGAAGAAATAGTAGATGGAATATTGTTTTTATGTAAAAATGACTACATAAATGGTGAAGTAATAAGAATTGATGGAGGAAAAAAATGATTGAACAAACTGAAATTGATATAAAGCCTTATATTGAAGAAATTGATAAACTATGTTATATAAATAGTGAGAAAGTATTATCTGCTTTTATAGAAAATAGAGTTGACACACATCATTTTAATATGACTGATGGATATGGTTATAATGATGATGGAAGAGATGTAATTGAAAAAGTATATGCAAGTATTTTTAAAGCAGAAGATGCATTAGTTAGAACGCAAATAATATCTGGTACACATGCTCTAACTGTTACTTTATTTGGATTACTTAGACCTAATGATATATTACTTTCAATTACAGGTACTCCTTATGATACACTGCATGAAGTAATTGGTATAAAAGAAAATAAATCATCTTTAATGTCCTTTGGTATTAAATATGATGAAATTGATTTAGTAAATAATGATTTTGATTATGAAAAAATAGAAGAGTATTTGAAAAAAAATAAAGTTAAAGTTATTGAAATTCAAAGGTCAAAAGGTTATTCTACAAGAAAATCAATTACTATTGATTTATTAAAAAAAGTAATTGATTTTATTAGAACAATTGATAAAGATGTAATAATTATGATTGATAATTGTTATTGTGAACTAGTTGATACAAAAGAACCAATTGAGGTTGGTGCAGATATTGCTGTTGGTTCATTGATTAAAAATTTAGGAGGCGGTTTAGCACCTAATGGTGGTTATGTCGTTGGAAGAAAAGACTTAATTGAACTTGTTGCCGAAAGACTAACTGTTCCTGGATGTGGAAAAGAAGTTGGTCCTACATTGGGCGCGAATAAAGCAATATTGCAAGGACTTTATATGGCACCATCTGCTGTTGCCTCTGCTTTAAAAACGGCTATATTTACATCTAGATTATTAGAACTAAAAGGTTATAATGTAGAACCAAAATATAATGAAAAAAGGGCAGACATTGTCCAAAATATCATATTTGGTAACCCTGAAGATTTAATAGAATATTGTAAACAAATTCAGTATAATTCACCAATTGATTCTGGTGCAACTGTTGAACCTTGGGATATGCCTGGTTATGATGATCAAGTAATTATGGCAGCTGGAACATTTACACAAGGCTCTAGTTTAGAACTTTCTTGTGATGGACCAATTAGAGCACCATTTATTGCTTATCAACAAGGTTCTCTTACTTATGAATATGGTAAGATAGCTATAATTAATGCTTTTAATAAATTAAAATGAGTTTAACTCGTTTTTTTTAATTCATCGATTTCTTTTTTTAAAGCACATACCATTTTTTCTAATGTTTCTACATTTATATTTTGATTAGTTGATCTTTCTGCTTGTACTTGTTTATAGAATGCATTTGTACATAATACCTGAGCTGTTAGCATTAACCAGTTACCTAAGGCATTTTGTTCATTTGCTGTTAAGTCATCTATTAATAAATATCCTAAAGCAACTGCTGATAATGTAAATAGTTTTGGAGGAATATTTGGCAAAGACATATAATCATCTCTATTAATTATATGAATAAAAACTATAATATTGTTTCATAATATATTTGAAAGGAAATTGTTATGAAAGAAAATAATGAATTTTTGGAGTACATTTATAAATGTGCGAATATGGGGTATGAGAGTACTACTAATTTAATAAGAGCTTTAGAAAATAAGGATAACAAATTAAAAAAAGCTATTGAAGACGAATTAAAAGAGTATGAAAAAATTGTTAAGGATTGTAAAAAAATACTTAAGAGTAATAAAATTGAACCAAAAAGTACAAGTATTATGACTAAAATGAGTTCTTTTTTAGGTATTAATATGGAAGTTATGAAAGATAATTCTGATTCTGCTATTGCCGAAATGTTAATACAAGGCTTAAAT
>CAJKKJ010000191.1 GCA_905200435.1 uncultured Bacillota bacterium
CTTTATTATAATCAATAAAATTAGGTTTTGTATTATCATTTACTACTTTAGTTGCAATATTAACAGCTTCCTTCATAACATCTATATTATCTCTTACATAAATAAAGCCTCTAGAATGAATCTCAACAGGATGTTTTAATTTTTTAGTAGTTTTATCAATCGTGACAACAGCAACAACTACTCCATTATCACTTAACATTTCTCTATCTTTTAAAACAATTTCCCCAACATCACCAACTTCACCATCAATCAATAGTTCATCAGTTGGAATTTTTTGATTATCATCAACCAATTTTCCATTTTTAAAATAAACAACTTCACCATTTAACTTGCAAAGTATATTTTCATCCTTCATACCAGCAATTAAAGCAGCTTTTTTATTCGCGATTTCATGTCTATATTCACCATTTACAGGCATATAATATTTAGGATTGAGTAAATTAATCATCATCATTAAATCTTCACTAGAAGCATGGTGAGATAAATATTTTGAGCTAATATCAATTAAATTACAACCAATACGTGCTATTCCATCTAACAATTTTGAACTACTCTTTTCCATTCCAGGAAATATTGGAGACATAAATAATACAGTATCTTTTTTAGAAAGTTTAATAAATTTATCATAACCTTTTATAATTCTTAAAAAATTAGAAAATGGTTTTTCTCTATCATCTGCAATTAAGACAACAATATTTTTATCATTTACATGACTTATAGTTTTAATTCTATTTACATCAAAATTAACATATTTAAGTTCTATTGAATTAAGTATAACATCTTGAAGTCTTTTACCAATAATAACTACATTTTTTTCAGTATGTATTATTCCATTGAATAATTCTTGAATTTTATAAAGTTGATTTGGAAAAACACTAACAAGAATGCGATCATCTTGATCAAGAATTTCATTTACTATTGGTGTAATACGATTGTTTGGAGCAGTAAAGCCTTTTTTATCGGCATACATTGACTCGCTTAATAAGCATAAAACACCTTGCTTACCTATATATGCAAGTTTACCAATATCAGTTTTATAAGGGCCTAACATTGATGAATCAAACATAAAGTTACCTGTATAGAATATCGCGCCATCAACAGTATTTATTACATAACCAACACTATCTGGTACTGAATGTGTTAAACTTATTGGAAATACACTTACCTTTCCAAAATTCAATTTTACATGAGGTTTTATTTCAATTAACTTAGTATAATTAATTTTAGATTCAGCTAATTCTCTTTTAATAATTTCCATTGTAAATTTTGTTGCATAAACAGGTACATTTTCAAGTTCTGGTAATATATCAGGTAAAGCTCCCATTTGTTCATCATGTCCATGAGTTATAAATATACCTTTAATTTTCTTTTTATTTTGAATTAAATAATCATATTTAGGTATGATATAATCAACACCAAGCATACGATCATCAGCATATTTTAAACCCGCATCAAATACAAAAATATTATTATCTATATCTATTACATACATATTTTTACCAATTTCATTTAATCCACCTAAAGCGAATATTTTTATCTTTGCCATATTTTTCCTCCTTTCTATGTTATAACACTATAATTTTATCATATTTACTTACAAATGAAAAGAAAAAAGTAAACCTACATTCTTAGATTTAACGTTTTTTCTAAATCCATATTTTTTAATTCTTCATATGATTCAAAATTACCATTATTTGCTGATTCAATCAAATAATTAATATAAGAATCATCAGTACTTCCAATTACTTTAACATTTAATTTTATATTGTTTTCTTTTTTGTTTCTTCCAATAAATGTATATAATTTCCTTATCTGTAAATATTCTTTTAATAGTTCTCTTTTAATTTGATATACTATTCTATTCAATTCTTTAAATTTTCCCTTTTTATATAATGCTCTATATTCTAATATTTTATTATATATGTAATCATTTATATATTTACTCTCATGAGCATATTCCGGAAACATAGTATTAATATTTTTAATTAAATAGGATAATAAATATACAAAATCTTTAGACATATCATTTAAATTTTGACCTAGTAGTACTATTTCCCTACTATCACTATATAAACATTCAATAAATCTGTTCATTTTATTGTGTTTATACAACAAACAATATTCTAATGGAATAAAATCATCCAAATAATCTTTTTTATACAAATAATAACTTAATTCATGACTATTATTAAAAAGTGTTGTAAACTCATCAGCTTCTAAGATAGTTAATTTTTTTAAATTTTTTGTTTTAATAACTTTTCCTTTTTTATTCTCATCAAATCCAACTAATTCATATCTACCCATTACTTTATTTTACCTTTTGGGTTTACCATAGAATCTATTACATTCAATTTAACTATTCTGTTAAAATGTTTTAAAACACTTATTTTCATTTCTCTTGATAATTCTTTACCATAATATTCTGAATATTTTTCAATTATTTCATCTGGTTCATCAA
>CAJKKJ010000192.1 GCA_905200435.1 uncultured Bacillota bacterium
GAAACATTTGATCCATCAAAAGCAATTGATAGAAGTATTATGCTTTATAAAGCACAAGGCTATAGTGATGCATGGATTGAAAAAAGATTAAAAGGCCAACTACATAGATTTCAATTAACAGATGTATGGAAATCAGGTGGTATAAATGAACCTATGGAATATGGCATATTAACAAATGAAATATATAAAGCTTGGTCTGGAATGAAAGCAAGTCAATATAAAGAATATAAAGGCATTAGGAAAGAATCTTTAAGAGATAATATGTCTGATTTAGAAATATTATTAACTGATATTGGTGAAACTGCTACAAGAGAACTGGCAAAAACATATAATCCATAAGGATTAACCCAAAATAAAGAATTTGCTAAACGTGGTGGTCAGATTGCTAAAAATACTCGTGATAATTTAGAAAAAGAACTTGGTAAAAGTGTCATTACAAAAGAAAATAATATTAACCGTAGATATATAGAAAATAGCGATAATACTATACAAATAGAAAATAAATGAATCAAAAACACAAGCATTAAACTTGTGTTTTCATTATATACTTAATAATTCTGTTTCTTTTTTATTAAATCTATCTTCAACTTCTTTATTATACTTATTAATTAAATCTTGTACATCTTTTTCAAGACTTTCTTTTTCATCATCTGTTAATTCTTCTCTTTTAATTTCATTATTAGCGTCTTGTCTAACATTTCTTAAAGCGATTCTAGCATCTTCGGCCATTCCTTTAGCTTCTTTAACATAAGACTTTCTAGTATCTTCTGTTAAAGGTGGTATTGTTAAAATAATCATTTCACCATTATTATTAGGAGTAATACCAATATTTGCTTCAAATATAGCTTTTTCAATCGCTCCTAAACAATTTCTATCATATGGTTTAATACATAATTGTCTAGCTTCTGGGATTGAAATATTAGCAAGTTGAATAATAGGAGTTGGTACTCCATAATATGAAACCATTATACCATTAACAAGTGATGCATTAGCTCTTCCTGCTCTTATGTTAATAAGTCTTTTTTCAAAGTTTTCGATTACTTGCATCATTTTTTCTTCTGTTTTATTTAAAATATCCATAAATTCCTCCACTACAATTATATTATAATGGTTCAACTTTTTCAAGATAATTGTTGCATTTTTTTAGTAATTTACTGGAACTATATACTTTTATATAATCTATTTTTATTCCCTTTAACTTCATATTATAATATTCACTTGTAGAAATTTTTTCTATTTTTTTTAAATACATTTTTTCAAAACTATCTATATCATTATTATAGATATATGATTTCATAACATTATATGTATTATCTGGATATATAGTTATTATTTTATAAGTACAAGTATCTAATAGATTAATATTTTTATTTGTTATATTGGATACTTTTATTAAGTATTCACCATCTTTTACATCTTCTCTTGAATAGGTTGTCCCAACAAAAAAAATAAGTACTATTATTAGAATAAATATAATCTTTCTCATTTAATTCACCAATAATAGCATTTACATTTTTTTTATTTTTAATCAAAAAAAATAATGGCTTTTAGCCATTATTTATTTCCATTTTTTTCTCTTGCTAGAGCTTCTCTGATAGCTTTTAATAATTCATTATTAGCTTCTAATGTTTCAAGAATTTTTTCATATGCTATATCACCATTATCTTGTGTATCGTATTTACTTTTTGGTGCTTCTTCATATCTTCTATATTCTTCTGTTCTAGCTTTTCTTGCTTCTACTTCTGGGTATTTTTCTTCAAAGCTTTCACGATAAGACTTATCTGGTTTAACTTCTTCTCTACTTTCAAAACTATAACCAGTTGAATATTTAGGTAATTCATAAGTTTCAGCTGTTGATTTTATTTCTGGTAACTTATAATCATCTTCATATTTAGTTTCTTTTGGTAAAGTATATTCTTCTTTTACTTCTTCTCTTGAAATTTTATAAGATTCCTCTGGTAATTTATAATCATCTCTAGATAATTTATAATCTTCTTTTGGTAATTTGTAATCATCTTCAGGTAACTTATAATCATCTTTAAAATTACGAAGTGGGTTAAATCCAAAATTATCTGTTAAATCATTTATTTCATTTTTTTTAGGGATTGCCTCGATATAGCTTTCTCTTAAACCAAGTACAATTTCTTCACGCATCGCTGCTGTTTTATGACCTCTATCAACTATAATAGTATCTTTAGATAATTCATCATTAATTCCTAAAATGTATACTTTATTAGTTAATTCATCATCTTTATTAAATGTTAATTTCATATAATCTATTAACTTGCGCCATTCAGTATCTTCTAAAACATCCATATAATAACTATCACTATTGGATTTTAAAACTGAAGCAAGTACAATTATATTATCATCATTTTTTTCTTCAAATGTATAACATAGATACATCTTTTCTGTTTCTTTGTCTTTGCAGAATAGTAAAACCTTTCC
>CAJKKJ010000193.1 GCA_905200435.1 uncultured Bacillota bacterium
TCTTTTACAAGTGAAAAATCAGTAAAATCAGAAACCATTTGTTTATAATTTTTAACTCTTTCATCATAAAATTTTTTGCAATTATCTTTCACTAAATAATCATCTATTATAATGCTTTCACTAAGTTTTCTTTTTCTTACCTTTCCTTTTCTAAGCCCTATAAATGTTAATAGTAAACTTATATCACAATTATGTCCATCATAAATTCTAAATTTATTATATTTTTCCATTCAAATCACCTCGTGAATATTATAACATGTATTTTTTTTATTTAAAACATTATTAATTATTTATATTGTAGTTCCTGCATTATGTGATTAGATACAACAATGACTTTTTTATTATTCCCAAAAGCATTTAAAATTCTATTTAACCTCTCTGCCAGAATGATATTTTCATTAGTTGTTCTTGTTATATAAATTGGTATAACAAGTTCTTTAAATCTATCATACATATATCCAAAATTTTTTAGAGTTGAAAATTTTTCAGTTATTACATTAGCACTAGCGCTTATATACTCTCCACCATGTAAAATTGGTAACACAAAAGGGTAACCAATTCGTTTTTAATGCATTCATCTCAATATTTGTACTCCCTACATTATTATCAACTATGTAAATTTATATTCCATCTATATATTCATCTGTTACATCTCTATTTAATTTGTTCATATTCTTTAAATAAGTTTAATGAATTGGATATTTTTTTCTTCTTTTATTCTTATTCTTTTAAATCATTATGACGCCAAACTTTCTACAAACAGACCATCTTCTCTTTTGTTCTGTAGAGATTTTTTGATATTTTTTGATAAATTTTCTAAATACCTTTCATTTATTAACTCGTTTATTTGTCTTGATTTTTTATTGTTTTTGTCATCTGTATCGGCATTATCTACTATACTTACAAATAATACAACCATTCTATAAATTTATTGTGTATATATCTTTCTATCACTTCAATATCTCTAGAAAACCTTGATTGTGTTTTGCACAGCACTATATTAATTATTTCATCCTCACAGTCATGAATTAAATTTAGATACTTGTTTTACTTTTAGAGATGTATGTAATAAAATTAAAAATTATATTGAATATTATAATAATTATAGATATCAATGGAACTAAAAAAAGATGACTCCAGTTCAATACCGAAATCATCTGTTTGAATCCATTGTCTAAATTCTCTCTTTTTTATTTAGTTCTTGACATTGGGTACATTTTAAAATATGATACTTATTTTATTAATCTATTTTTATATTGTGTTTTCTCATATACATCTCTGGCTTTCCCATATTCAATTCTTCTGAAACTTTTAAATCTAAACTATCTATAAAATCTTGAATTTGATTTTTTATTTGTTTAATATCTATATTATCATTTGTACAATACTCTACTTCCATGAATAAACCTAAATCTTTTACATTTTCTATTACTATTTCGTAATCATTATATGTATAAGTTTCTTTTTCATTATCGATTTCAATAAATTTTACTAGTCCTAATTTATTAAATATTTCTCGCAACATATCTATGTTTTCAATCTTAGTTTCGTACTCATTTGAATATAACCATTTGCCATTATCAAAAACATCATCTTTATATGTTATACTGTAATCATTATTTTTTGTTCTTAATCTTAAGCAATGGCTTAATTGATTATCTTTATCCGGTTTTAAATCATCTCTTTTTGGATCATAATAATATTCATCTATTGTTCTTTTTAACCCCTCATAATTAAATTGCTTAAATTTCTCTTTAACATCTTCTATGTTTTCATATAATTCTACTAATATTTCTATTTCTTTCATATTTTCCTCTTATTTCCTTAATATTTTTGACAAACTATCTTTATTATCCCAGGTAATTCCTAATGACATCCACCACATATTTCTTTTACTTTTTAAAATTTCTAAAGCTGCATCTCTTCCAAATAAGTGTCCCATAACGTTAATAGTTTCTTCTAATGTGTCATATAGTAGAGGAACTTTTATGTTTTTCTTATACCAAGTTAAATCACAATTTCTTGCGCTATTTATACTTGCTTCTCTATTTTTTCTCCATTCTTCAAAATTAGCTGCTTTAATATTATCTGGAATATATTTATACCACATATTGTTTAAATCATCATTAAATGTTTCATCCCAACCAAGTGTTACAAACACACCATCATCAGTTAAAAGTTCATAGATGTTTTCTAATTCTAATTTGCATCTTTCTTTATCTGAAATTTTACTAGGGAAACCAAATGAGCTTATTATGAAAGATGACTTTTTGTTATTTGGAATTTTAAAATCTTGAATTTTAGAATGAACTAATTCTATACTTTTAACGTAATATTTTTGCCTATTTATTGTCCTTTCAAAATATTCTAACATTTGTTTGCTATAGTCAACTGCATATAAATTACCAGCGTAAGATATATTATTCAAAATATAT
>CAJKKJ010000194.1 GCA_905200435.1 uncultured Bacillota bacterium
TATCGTTTGTAATCTTTGTCTAAATTCTTCTATTTTAGATGACGAAGCTCCTAACTCTTGACATCTTCTTGTTAAGTTTGTTAAATCTTGAGATACTTTATTAAAATCTGCATCAAATTTTACATTAGCTCTTTTAGTAGAAATTTCACTCTCAAATTGTTTGTATTTATTCTCACATTGTGCTATTTTATCTTTTAAACTATCAAATTCAGCTTTTGCACCTTCTGTATTAGGGTTTATGTTTTGTAATTCGGATTTATATCTTTCTATATCACTTATTAAACTTTGAATACCAGTTGTATTAGCAAATTTGCTGGTATTCAATTCTAAAAGTTTACTTTTGAGTGAATTTAATTGCGAAATAGAAGAACTTACTTTATCTGTAAACGTAATAGAACCACTCAATCCTTTTAGTGACATAGATACATTGCTAATCCCTGCATTTAAATTATGTATCTGTTCATATGCCTTGTCGGATTTTAATATTTGACTTAAATCAGCACCTTTAATATTATTGATTTTATTTTGAAGTTCTTGGAGTTGCCCAACTTGTGAGCTTGTTAAGTTTTTATTTTTGAACATATTATTAATTTGTTCAGAGGTGTTATTAGCCTTTTGTTGAATTTTATCAAATGAACTTATTAAATCTCTACTTATATCTATATTAGATTTATTTTTTAAGTTGTCCATTTTTTGTGCAGTAGATTGCATCTCACTATTAATTTTTGATAATTTAGATTCTAACTCGTTATAAGCTTGAGTATTTATAGTTTTAGACATTTGTTTTTGAAGTGATTCTGATTGTTTTTGTAAAACTTTATATTTAGCTATAGTATTATCTAATTCTTTGTTACCTGTAGAAGTCTTAGTAGAACCACTACCAAATAAATTTTTCTGTACGTCTTTACTTAAAGAATTTATTTCTTTCAAAGTATTCTGTATCTGTTTAAGATTGTTTAATTGGTCGTCTTTAAGTTTAAAAGCATTATTTAATACTTTTTGAAGTTCCTCCATTTGAGATTTCATTTTTGTCGTATCAAATTTCAGATTGACTTCTTTTTTTTCTAATTTCTCTTTCAGTTTTGCAACTTCTTGTTCTGCTCCACTTCCGTCTACAGAAGTTTTTAATCTAATAGTTAAATCTGCCATATATTAATCTCACCTGCCTTTCTATATAACATCTAAACCTTGCTCTATTAAATATCGTTTCAATTCAGTTGGTATTTGTTGAGCTATTTTAACTTGCGAATCTGGTATAATAGTTGTTGGAGGATAATAAGCAACCGTAGAATCACTTTTAAAACTCCAAACTTTACCTGCTTCCCAACCTATAATAGGGAAGAAATGTTCTCCCGTTAATACACTTGTCCAGTCCCCATTATCTTGAAATTCTACTACAGCACAATTCATATCAATACTTGATATTTGTGCTATTTCTCCCATTTGTCCTGTACGTTCATATACTGATGGTTCATGGTCAGCATATATTTGTTCATTTACTTCTCGTTGCATTATCTCTACCATTTTATTTGCCATAGGTGTCATAGCTGTAGAAACAATGGATTTAATATAATTGACTGCACTTTCAATATCATTTACAACCAAATTAATCACCTTTTTTCATTTCTTGTATTTCCTCTTCCAATTTTTCACATTGTTTATTTAATATTTCTAATTTTTCAGCCTCTAATAATATTCTTTTGCTTAAAGTTAATGAAGTCATATTTGCTAATAGATTTTGTTTTTCTAACATAGCCTCTATAACAATTTCACTTACTATTTCATCTACATCTTGTGCAATAAACATTAATTCTTTTTTACCCTTATTTATTGATTCTATTAAATCTTCGTCTAATTCTAAATCCGTAGCTAGTTCAAACGTTTCTTTATATATAAGTTCCATTAATACTTTTTCTTCTAATCCTTGTTCTAGTCCTTTAGATATTTTTTCTTTTAATTCATTTCTATTCTCACCAAATATATTATAAACTAAAACAGTTTCTATTTCGTTATTTACTTCCACATCATATGAACTTCTAATCATATCTAATGTTAAATCACTTAATTTCATTTCTTAATCTCCCTTCTTTATTAATTATTTTAATATATCGTCTCTTTATTCATCTTTTTATAAAACAAAAATAGGAGAAGAAATTAATCCTCTCCTATTTCCACACATTATACAAATAGTAATTAGAGTTATAGCACACAGCTGGTTTTGTGTACGTTTATATTATGTGTTTATTTTAAATTTATATACGCAATCTTTTTAAATTGTGAACTTACATTAAAAATAAATTTGCTATATTTGCCATTCTTCTACCTGCTTCATAATTACAATGTAAATATTGGTCTTTACTTAATGTATGATAATCAGCTAATTCTGTA
>CAJKKJ010000195.1 GCA_905200435.1 uncultured Bacillota bacterium
AATAATCATAACCAAAAACACCATTACAATTAGTATAATTACCTTCTTTAGTTTTTTGCTCATATCCAAAAGTTACTCTTTCCGCTAAATTTTCTCTTTCAAATTCTGCAAATATTCCAATAATCTTAACAAACATTCTTCCAACAGCATTTGAAGTATCTATTTTCTCTGTTTGAGAGTTAAAAGTACAATTATGACTATCAAATAATTCTATTAAATAAATAAGGTCTTTAACACTTCTAGTAAGTCTATCTAGTTTGTATATTAGAACGTTTTCTATTTTTCCTTTCTTTACATCTTCAATTAATCTTGATACTTCTTTCCTATCAGTTAAATTTTTACCACTTATACCATCATCAACATAGTAATCTACTATATCCCAATCGTTACTTTCAGCATATTTAGTTAATTTATCTTTTTGAGCGTGAATACTAAATCCTTCAGTAGCTTGTTCTTCAGTAGATACCCTGCAATAAATTGCTGTCTGCATAAGTTAATATCAATCCTTCCTAATTAGAAGTAATACCTTTCCTTTCACTTAAAATTTTTGGAACACTAGTATTTAAGAAAAACTTCATAATCTCTAAACTAATGTTTTTAGATAAACAAGTCATTATCGGGCCTCCTTTTTTTAACTCATTCATCTAATTATACGGGTTAGTTATTCAAATATTCCAAAACACTATAGTAATATTCACTTACAAACAAATTTATTTTGTATGTTAGTTTTTGATAAAACCCTTATTTATAAATAAAAAACACTATAGTATTTTTTCACTATAGCATTTTTAGTACACAACTTTATTTGTATTAACAAGCCATACTTTACGATTAGTATTTTCTCTTAAATACATTTCATATATTTTTGAGTATTCTGTAACTTTTTCATGCTTTAATAACTCACGGGCTATTACACTCATATCATATGCTGAAGAATAATGATTATCTTCATCAATACCATGAGCATTTTGAAAATGGGTATCTTTAAGACCTAATTCAACTGCTCTCTTGTTCATTAATTCAACAAAATATTCTTCAGTTCCCCCTATTTTTTCGGCAAGAGCGACTGCAGCATCGTTACCACTTGCAATTGTAACACCTTTTATTAAATTATCAACTGTTATTTTTTCTCCTGTTTCAAGTAAAATTTGACTTCCACCCATCCCAGATGCATTCATAGAAACAATTACTTCATCTTCTAATTTTAAATCTCCTCTTTCCATAGCTTCAAATGTAAGTAATAAAGTCATCATCTTTGTCATAGAAGCAGGTTTTAACCTTTCGTTTGCATTTTTTTCATACAATATTTCACCAGTTGATGCTTCTATTAAAATTGCGCTTTTACTGGATGGAGCGAATACATCATCCGCTTTTGTTATTGGAACAAGTAAAAATAAAGTTATAAATAAAAATATTATTTTTTTCATATTATCACCAATTAAATATATGAAAAATTATATTTATATATGAAAAAAAGATATATTAAAAATCTTCTTAAAAATCGCGCGAATATTTACTTTTAGTACTTTTTTTAACTAAAATTTTTGCATCATTTAACTTTTCTATATCTTTTCCAATATATTCACTAAGTTTGATTCTAAAAGCTCTTAAAAAATCTAATGCACTTATATCATTATTGTTATACATTTCATTTAATATGGTATCAGTTCTAACAAAATCATTAAAATAATTGTCTACCAAAAAAAGCTTAATTTCATCATCTATATTTTTCCTATTTTCTTCATATGATGTTTCACGAATACAATATTCTAGTGTATCAATAACATAAAATTTACCACTTGCATACAAAATATTATATCTAACATCATATAGTCTAACGTTGCTATTACTTATTATTCGAACATCGTCCATAGCATTTTGAGCAGCTTTATCAAATGTGTCTAAATTTATAAACAGTGGATTAATTTTATACAAATTTTTGGCTTTTTTATAAGGCATTGTATAACCGACTACTTCATTTCCAATTCTTATTACATCAGTTGGCCATATAAAAGTTTTGTTTTTGATTGAACTAAATTTCATTAAAGATTCATCCGAATAATTAGCAATTTCATTATCAAAGTAATCATTAAATATTTTAATGACCATATTAGTTCTTTTATTTAAATAACATGCTCCTTGACTTCCTTGGCCTAAAAAGAGCAAATTATTTAAAAATATATTTAAATGTTCTCTACTAACAAAATTCATAATATCCCCCTGATGGATGTATTTTAACATATATTTTGAGAAAGCGCAAATTAAAGTTTATTTTAATTTATAAAAATGATATAATTATATTAGATGATGTAAAGGAGATTAAATGAAAAAAAATATAATATTTATTTTTGCACTATCTATCA
>CAJKKJ010000196.1 GCA_905200435.1 uncultured Bacillota bacterium
CATATATGCCATGCATTTATCAATACCCATATTTAAAAAATAAGGAATTCCAAAATATAAAAGAAGCATTCTAGCTATATCTTCAACAACATTGGATAGAACATGAGGAATCATCTTTTCTTTTCCAAAAAAATAGCCACGCAATATACTAGATGTACTAATAAAAGGTAAAGTAATTCCCATTGATAAAAGTCCTAAAAAACATCTGTTTTCATGCAATAAATAAATAGAAATTGGTTTCGAAAAAATAAACATGAAAATAATTAAAATTAAATTTATAATAACTGCAATAGGTACAACAGATACCATAATTTTAAAATTATTTCTTTTTCTTTCACTAATTAATTTACTAATTGAAATCGGAAAACCAAATTGAGATAAAGCAATAAGCAAACTGAAAGTAGGCATCATTAAACTATAAATTCCCATTCCTTCAGGACCTAATTTTCTAGACATAATGATTCTAATAAACATACCAATAATTTTTGTGATAAAACCACCAATAAGTAAAATAATAGTTGACTTAATAAATTTACTCATCTTCTTCACCAATTAATTTTATGAAAATAAAAAATAATATTGTCATAAATAACTTAAAATGATAAAATAGTTTCAAGGAAAACTATGGAGTATATATATGATTTGGAATTTAGAAGAATTTTTTAAGAGTAAAAAGGATTGTTTAAATAGCATTGAAAGATTAGATCGTTTATACAATAAACTAGAAAATTATAAGACGTGTGAATTTGATAATGAAAATGAAATAAACGATTTTTTAAAATTTTACAATGTATATAGTGACTTAAAAAATGAATTTGAATCTTATTTTGATTTACTAGAAATACAAAATTATCAAGATAATATGGTAAAGACATTAAAAGGTAAATTTAAAATAACAGATACAAACATGGCAAATCTATTTGATGAAATTTTTTCTAAAATAGAATCAAAAATCGAAAAGTATAAAGAAAGTAAAGATTATCTTAAATATAAAGCAATAATCCAAACTTATGAACCTCAAATTGAGTATGAGTTTATGCGCCATGAAAATGCTTTTTATACACTAGAAAATGATTTAGCATCATCAAACGTTAGACCAGAAAAACTTAAACATACATATTTAGAAATAATTAATAATTACTATAATAGCATAATAGAAAATATAGATAATCCATATATAGAAGAGGTATTATCATATCATCCAGAAATAAGTTATAAAGATTTAAAAAAATTATTTAAAATAATAAGTAATAACAGTTATTTAAATTCAATATATCAAAAAATTATATTGAATGATTCTGTATTTAAAGTACCAAATACAGAATATTTAAAGGCTCAAGAACAAATATATGCTTCTTTAAATGTATTAGGCGAAGATTATAGAGCAAACCTTAAAGATATTTTTTCTCAAAATCGTATAGATCATGAAATAAGAAAAAATAAGCAAGATATAGATGTAACTTATAGTACAAAAAATCATAAAGCATTTGCAAGTATTCACTATAGAAAAGATATTGAATCAATTTTAATATTATCTCACGAATTAGGTCACATGGTTGAACATAATTACAAATATAATAAAGATGCAAAAATAAAAGATCCAGCAACAGAATTGTACTCATTAACAAATGAATTAATAACAGGTAAATATTTATTAAAAAATGCTAATACATTAAACGAAAAAATAAATATTTCATTAGAACTAATAAATATCTACATGACAAACATATTTGAAAATATATCAACCATAGATTTATCACTAAAAGTAGGAAAAACTATAGAAAAAAATGGATACATAGATCTAAAAAATATTAATAATATATCATCAAATATAATAAATAAATATAATCTACTAGCATCAAGATATTTTTGGATAACATCTGATTTGTTTGAAAACTTAAATCAATTATTATATGTATATGGTATAATAGGAGCATCAAATATATGTTCAAATATAGAAAATAAAACATTTGATGCCAAAGATTATATTGAAAGCCTAAAAAAAGGACCAAATGAAAGTTTTGAAGTATACAATACATTAGGATGTAATCCGTTAGATGAAAATAATATTTCAAAAACATTAAGTAGCTATAAGAATTTATTAGAAAACACACAAGATTTAGTACATGAAAAGAAAAAAAGGAGATAGTATGGAGTTTAATAGCATAAAAGAATTATATGAAAGGGTTAAACCAGCATTAAAAACAAAATGTAAAGAATTAAAAAGAATAAATTATTTTTATATAAAAGAAGAAGATATATGGAATTATTTAAAAGAATACAAATGGGTTAATAGTAAGAATTTAAATCTATATGAAATGATTGATGACATATTAAATA
>CAJKKJ010000197.1 GCA_905200435.1 uncultured Bacillota bacterium
ATTTCCAAATCCTCAATTGCAATTTTATCAGTAATATAGCTTATAAATTTATTAAGTTCTATTTTTCTTACATCAATTTTAAATTCTATTTTATCTTTTTCATTTCTTTGTTCAACAATATAATTTTTTTTAATATTTATTTTTTCTTTGGTTATTATAGTAACTCTTTTAATATAATCATAATCTTTTTTTAATTTATTTAATGTTCCATCATATAATACTTTCCCTTTTCCGATAAGAATTATTCTTTTAGATAAAGCCTCAATATCATTCATATCATGTGTTGTAAGTATTACAGTAATATTATTTTTTTTATTTATTTTTTTAATGAAATCTCTAACTTCCTTTTTAGAAACAGCATCTAGTCCAATAGTTGGTTCATCTAGGAATAATATTTTAGGTCTATGAATTAAAGATGCCGCAATTTCCAATCGCATTCTTGATCCTAAACTAAGTTGTCTAACTGGAATATTTATGATTTCTTTTAAATTCAATGTTTCAATTAATTCATTTAATGTTTCTTTATATTCTTCATCATCTATTTTATATATTTCTTTTAACAATTCAAATGAATCAATAGCCGGTATATCCCACCATAATTGGCTCCTTTGTCCAAAAACAACACCAATTTCCCTAACATATTTTTTTCTATCCAAATATGGAATCATTTTGTCAATTACTACTTTCCCTTCATCAGGATATAATATTCCCGACAAAATTTTAATCGTCGTAGATTTTCCAGCACCATTTGGTCCTATATAACCTACTATTTCACCTTTTTTAATGGAAAACGATATATTATCAATTGCTTTAATATACTTATACTTTCTATTAAAGAAGCTCTTTAAAATTCCTTCCCTTATTGGAACCTTAAAGGTTTTAGATATGTTTTTTACTTCGATGAATGACATTTTTATCAACTCCTCCCATAGCAAAGAACCTGATAGAACGCAAAAAACCACATATTTTAATATGTAGTCAAGTTGTATTATTAAAAAATGTAGATTCTTTGCAAAACGTCATAAATAATATATAATATTTATTATATTAATGTCAATATATTTATTTTATTTTTTGATTATTTTTATTATCAATATAATCCTTTACAATCAAACTATTAGAACATAATAATTCAATAAACTCATATATATCAACTTCACATTTAAAAGTTAATTTACCTTCATATACATCTTCAAATACCAATTTAATATCATCATCAATTTCTATATGATAATTATTATGAGCAATGGAATTTCTAATCCCATTAACAACACCTAGATTTTTCAAGTATTTTTGATTATTTGAACAATATAAATTAATTTCATTTATTCTTTGTTCTAAACTAGACAATAAAACTGATGTATTCATTTTTTGGTTTTGTAAAAGTTGTAATTTACCTTCAAGCAATTGCTCAACATTTTTTTTATTCTGTTTTCTAACAGCATTTAAGCTCATGTTAGTTTTATTGATTTTATCATCTTCATCTTTTATTTCTTTTTCTTTTCGCTTCTTTTGATTTATTAATTCATTTAATTCAGTAATCTCATTATCATATTGAATTACTTTAATTTTTGAAAAATCTAATTTACTATAATCAAAACCAGTATTAGGATTAAGAGTATATATATTTTCATTTTCAAATAAATTTTCTTTACCATATGACAATAAAGAATTAAATATACTAATTCCAATATCAGCAACATTATTATAATTAAAATATAATTCTCCATATTCACTAGTAAATATATCAATTATTTTATCCATATTAATTGTTTTTTTATCTTTAATTATTTTTAACATAATTAAATTAGTTAAATTTGCACTTATCAAGCTCAAATTATTATAGTCAAAATCACTCGATAATTCATGACCTATTATATTTATTTCATCTTGATATGTTACATCAGGTAAACTATCAAGTATTTTCTTTATCCTTTTAAAATTATGATTTTTTAATGATTCAATTTTATACGCCAATTTATAATCTTGATTTTTAAACTTCTTAAATACATCAACATCATTTGTTTGAACATATAATTTAATTAATCCTTCAATTTCACTTTTAACATTTTCATCTACTTTAGTACCATCATTTTTAGTAAGTACTATTTCAACTCTATTAAAAGATTTTAATAAATTATCCAAATCTCTAGTTGTTTCATTAGCTCCTATTTTATTTGATGAAAAAAGCACTCTTTTATAAATTTTATCATTATTTAGTTTTAGATAAGACTTTAAACCTGTAACTATTCCTAATCCTAGTTTTTCAATATCAATATGAATCTTATCACCTTCATGATTTAGAACTATTTTTTTATCATTTATTATATAATCAC
>CAJKKJ010000198.1 GCA_905200435.1 uncultured Bacillota bacterium
GATTAACATTCTTCAACTCTACTTGAGTGTTTACACATAATTATTGACAGTATCGGGCAATTCCTATATATGAAAATATTAATACTTAATTATTGCAAAAATATATAATATGTCTATAAGATTTAGAAAGGAGAAAAAAATGACTACTCAAAACCTAAATAAGTTACCAGGAACAATTGCAGTTCCAATGGATAAAATTCGTATTACGATTTACTGTCCAAGTTTTTAAGGAGAAAAATGATTATTCAAATTTTGAACAGTTTACCAAGTGATTCTTTTGAATTTAAAGATAGACTTCGTATTACAATATACTCCTAATATTCAAAAGGTTAACGCAGACTGCACTATGTTTGCGTTTTTTGTTATAATTGTATAAAAGGAGTTATTTTATGATTGATACTATTGACATAGGTTCTTTAACGAAAAAAATTAGATTATCAAAAAAACTTTCATTAAAAGATGTTGCTGGTGATTATCTTTCGGTTTCGTTTTTATCTAAGTTTGAACGTGGCGAGTCTGAGATTTCACTTTCTCGTTTTCTTTGTATATTGGAAAATTTGGATGTAAGTATCGAAGAAATTTACGGAATTTTATCGAAAGATAATCCTACAAGAACTGAGGAATTACTAGCAAGGGTCAGTAAGGCATTTCAACAAAATAACATACCTGCTCTAAAAAAATATTATTATGAAGAAATAGAAAAGTTTAATTCAACACACAAAAAAATATTTTTATATAATTCTATTTTGATTGATTCATTTTTAATATCGATAACAGGTAAAAAAATGAATAAAAAACATATTGAAGTTATTTCTGATTATCTTTTCGATGTAGATCAATGGGGGAAAAGAGAGTTAGTAATATTAGGTAATAGTATGTCAGCGGTGCCTACAAATACATTAAATTTATTAATAAAAGAAATTATTTATAAGACTACTTTATTTGGTAATAATGAGGAAAATAAAAAAATAAAAATTGATCTTATTTTAAACGGAATCTCAATATTTTTAGAGAGGAAAGAACTAAATTATGCCAAGTTCTATATTGATCTTTTTGATACACTTACCATTCCTGAAGTTTATCTCTATGAGCGAGTGGAATATAATATATTAATAGGTACATATTGGATACTTATAGGTAAAATAGAAGTCGGCAAGAAGAAAATTGAACTAGCTTTGGAATCCCTCAAAAATTTAGGTGCTGAGAATTTACTGCTAATGAGAGAAAATGAATATGAAGAATTATTGAATTCTATTATATGACACTTTTTACTAAAAATAAAATACTGCTGTTACACTAGTTATATAGTTATACAGCAGTATTTTATTTTTAATAGGAGATTTATCATGGAAGAACTAATTACACCAAGTGAAAAGAGAATCATTAATAGAAAAAAAGGGGAAATATATGATTATATTTCATATTCAAATGCTTTTGTTCCTTATCAAGGTTGGAAAATTCATATATCTGCTAATTTAATAGATTATCAGTCTATTTTAGATAATGTTTACCATGTTTGTTCTATTTTTCAAACGCCATTTAAGTATATCAATAAAATATCTGAGTTATTCCGTATTTTATCAAAACACGTTTCGCAATTAGAGATTGGAAAATTTATAACTATATATCCTAAAAACAAAGAAACTTTTTTATTATTATTGGAAGAACTATATGATAAGATACCCAAATATACTGGAGTTCAAATTTTGACAGATAGAAGTTATAAAGACTCAGAAATAATTTTTTATAGATATGGAGTAATGAATGCACGTTTAATTAATAATGAGCGACCAAAACTTAAATTTAATGGAACCTTTTATGAAGATATAACGGAACCATACTATACATGTCCCCCATTTGTTGAAGATATCATATTTAATAAAGTTGTAGATGACTATAATATTGAATCTTTATTCCATGATAGATATCAAATGGAATCTATTATTCATAAATCAGGAGCAGGTAATGTATATATTGCGATTGATACTATTAATGAAGAAAAGGTTATTATAAAAGAAGCTAGAAAAAAAGTATATATTACAGAAAAGATTTTAGCAATAGATCTCCTTTTAAATGAAAAATGTATTCTAAAAAAATTGAAAGGTAAAGTCGATATTCCAAATTACATTGAGTGCTTTACAATTGAGGGAAATTTATATCTTGTTGAGGAATTCATTGATGGACAAAGATTGGATATTTTAAAGCCTGAATATAATTTGTTGATAAAACGAAATTCTAGCGAGTTAGGAAGATATAATAAAAAAGTAAAAAAAATAATTTCTAATCTATTTTTAAGTTTATATAAAATCCAT